>NZ_JBLZFY010000002.1:0-161799 GCF_050753365.1 Geminocystis sp. CENA526 | reverse complement strand
CTCTTCTACAGTAGTTATGCCAAATTAATAGAAAATAATTAATATAAATTTTATCACCTATATTTTATCATTTATTCTTTAGATAACTTCCTTTGCCCATTGCCCTACCCCTTCCTCAGACTTTTTCAGCACCCCCTACATTAATTTATGTAAATTTTCTGAGATTTTTTAATCTACTTAAAAAAAATGAGATTACAATTAATCGATTATTAAACTAACTGAAAAACCATTCCTAAAGTTCGATCGAACTTGATCAAAAAAGTTATGAAATCTCTAAATTTAATTCTATTTAACAAGTCATTTAAAAAAATATTAATATTTTTAGGAATAACTATATTATCCTTATTTATTGTTATAAATTACTCTAGCTATGGTGTCAATGCTCGTCAAATTCCTGATGATCCTCAAGAGGCAATTTTAAATGGTAAAATGCTTCAAATGGAGCAAAAATTAGATCAAGAATATAGTAGTTTTTTTAATAGAGAAATGCTAGATAAAGAAGAAAGTTCTTTAGAAATGGCAAATATTTTAGCAGAGATGGATGAAAAAACTGGCACTAATTCAGCTATTCTCTGGGTAATGCCCGAAGAAGAATATTTGCATCTAGTCTATTTAAGCAAACAAGGTAAAATCATTGTTAGAGATATTTTCGATGCTCCTTTTGACAAACTTATACAAGTAGTTAATAATTTTTATCGAGAAATTGAAAAGGTTAATAATCCTATGGATTTAACCCTATCAAAACAGTTATATAAATGGATTATTGAACCCTATCAAAAAGACTTTTTAGACGCAGAAAATATCAACAATATTTTATTTTGCATTGGTAATGGAGTCAGATTAGTACCATTAAGTGCTTTATATGACGGGGAAAATTTCTTAGTCGAAAAATATAATATCAGTCGTATTCCAGCCTTTAATTTAATCAATGCCAAATATAACCCCATGAAAAACCCGACAATTTTAGCTATGGGGGCTTCCGATTTTCCTGATAATGAGCCTCTCCCTGCTGTTACTTTGGAGTTACAAAATATTGATCAACGTTTACAACGATCGAATACCTCATCTTCTACAGAAATATTACTTAATGAAGATTTTACTCTGCCCAATATGCAACAACAGTTAAAGGAAAATTCTTTTCAAATAGTACATTTAGCCACCCATGCTAATTTTAGTGGAGGAGATGTCACTGAATCCTATATTCAATTTTGGGATGATAAACTAACCCTTGAGCAAATGTCCAATATGCCTTGGCAAACACCTCCCGATTTGTTAGTTTTAAGTGCTTGTAATACAGCCTTGGGCGATCGAAATGCCCAATTAGGATTTACGGGTATTGCATTACAAACAGGAGTTAATACTGCTTTAGGCACTTTATGGAGTGTCAGTGACTTAGGTACGTTTGCTCTAATTACCGAATTTTATGAGCAATTAATCAATCAAACAGAAGCCAATCCCACTAAAGTTGAGGCTTTAAGAAAAGCTCAGGATTTATTATTACAAGGCAAAGTCTATTTTGAAGACAATGTGTTAATTACTCCCCACGGTAATATTGATTTACCCCAAAATCTGGGTGTGTCAGGAAAAGTTGAATTATCTCACCCCTTTTATTGGGCTGGATTCACTATTATTAGTAGCCCTTGGTAATATCCAATCCAATTAACAATTAACAATTAACAATTAACAATTATCCACTATTTAGGGTTTGCTGAATAAATCAGAAGTCTATTAAAATCAAGGGTTTAGACAAACTACATTACTAAAAAAGTGTGCAGTTTTAGCATTTTTTACGGAATTTTATTTAAAACATTTTTGTATTTATATATTCATACAAAGCCCCAAAACCTTGATTTTTATTACTTATTCCCTTTTCCCTTTTCCCTTTTCCGCTCTTCCCTATCTTCATCAAAATACTTTTTCAGCAAACCCTATTTAACCTGACACCTGACACCTATCCTCATCAAAAGACTTTTTCAGCAGCCCCTATTTATTATCTTTATAAAAAGCTAGGCTTATGACGGATTAAGTTTAAAAACTCCTCTCTAGTTTTATCCTCTTCTTGAAATACCCCTAGCATTGCACTGGTGACAGTCCAAGAACCAGGTTTTTGTACTCCGCGCATTACCATACACATATGAGTTGCCTCCATAACCACCGCAACCCCTTGAGGATCAAGAATAGTTTGTATAGCTTCTGCAATTTGACGAGTTAAACGCTCTTGTACCTGCAATCTTCTTGAGTACATTTCGACAATACGGGCTAATTTACTCAATCCGACAACTTTTTGGTTAGGAATATAAGCAACGTGCGCCCTTCCCATAAAAGGTAACATATGATGTTCACAAAGGCTGAAAAAGTCAATATCTCTGACTAACACCATTTCGTTATGCCCTTCATCAAAAATAGCACCATTGACTAATTTTTCTAACGATTGGCTATAACCTTGAGTTAAAAACTGCATGGCTTCGGCAACTCTTTTCGGGGTTTTTAATAACCCTTCTCTTTCAGGGTCTTCTCCCACCGACTCAAGCATAATACGAACTGAATCCATCATCTGTTGTTTGTTTTCTTCTTGAGTGAGATGGATTTGTGCTACTTTGCCGTTATGGGTATTTCGATCGGGACGGGTAGCTACATTATTATAAACTTCAGAGGTAATAGATGAAGAAACTTCAGGAGAAATTTTAGGAGAGTTAGAGCCGTTGGAAAATTCTGTCATAGTTAAGTTAGTAAATTAGTTTAAGTTGGGGTTGCCCCCTGAGATTTAAGTTACAGCAACTAGAAAAGCTCGAAAAATGAACATTTCAAGGAATTTAAAAATAAAATTATCTATAAAGCACCAATACTAGGAGTAATAGTTAATTGTTCAATGACAGCCTCTTGAGGAAGTAATACAGCTTGTAAAATAGCTTGGGCAACGGTTTCTGGTTTTACCATTGCCGATCGATTTAATTCTACCTTCACCGTATCAGTATCCCAAAGAGGACTATTTACTGCCCCCGGAGAAATCGTAGTAACTCGAATACCGTTACCTCTTTCTTCCATGGCTAAACATTGACTAAAAGTCACTAAAGCAGATTTACTAATAGCATAAGTACCCCATTCAGGGAAAGGAGTTTGAGCCGCTATGGAAGCCACGTTGACGATCGTACCTTTACCTTGGGTTCTCATGGTTGGTAAAACCCCCATGACGCATTCAAAAACACTGGTTAAATTCAGATTTAAGACTTTTTCCCAATCCGTTAAAGGGGTTTCTCTTAGAAGATTGGTGTAAGCTATTCCAGCATTGTTGACTAAAATGTCAATGCCTCCCCATTCCTGCACGATCGACTGTACCTTCCTCCTTACTGTGGATACTTCACTTAGATCAGCGCAAAAGACTTTTACTTGTACCCCATATTCTTTAACCTCATGAGCTACATCTATCAACTTATCTTGGGAACGACTAATTAAACAAAGGTCAATTCCAGCACCCGCAAAGGCTAAGGCTGTCGCTTTACCAATTCCACTACTAGCTCCTGTGATAATCGCTCGTGGTTTATTCGGGGGTAATTCCATGATATTATTGCTTTCTGTTTTGAGTTTTTCTACTCTACAAAATGATTATTAATAGAGTTTCATTAGAATAATGTGAAGTTTTGTAACAAAAATCACCATAGTTATTATAACACGAAAGGAAACAGGTTTTGGAAAAGGAATCCCTTTGTTTTCCTCTCCACTTGTCTTTTTACTTCCTATTTTCCCTTTCGTCTAGCCACTGCTGTAAAATTATCGCTGCCGCTCTTCGATCGATCGAACCTTTATTATAAGAAGAATATTTTTTACTACTTTTTAATTGTTCTTCCGCTTCCAAAGAAGTAAGTCTTTCATCCACAAATTCTAAAGGCAAATTCAAGGCTTTACTCAACCGTTTGGCATATTTAATCACCTGTTTAGCCTGAAAACCAATTTCTCCATTCATGGTATAGGGAATGCCAATTATTAACAAAGTAGCTTCTCTTTCCTTTACTAACTGACGAAAAGCCTCCACATCATTGACAAAAGAAGTGCGATGAATAGTGGTTAACTCTGTTGCCAATAACCCTAAACCATCACAACCTGCAACCCCAACTCTTTTTAAACCAACGTCCAATCCTAATACGGCAACTCTATCCATGAAAATTGTCTATATTTCGCTCTTGAATTTCCTTACTATAATTAGTTAAAAAACTGGAAAAATCTCCTTGTTTTAATGGTTTTCCCACTAACCAACCTTGAATTGTATCACAGTTCAGATTTTTTAATAATAATTTTTGATTTTCTGTTTCTACTCCCTCCGCTATCACTTTCATATTATAGCCTTTTGCTAAAGTAATTACGGCTGAAACTAAGGCTTGATCTTGTTTATTTCTTTCTAAGTCTTTCACAAAAGATTGATCTATTTTTATAGTATGAAATGGAAATTTTTTGAGATAACTGAGAGATGAATAACCAGTACCAAAATCATCTAAAGAAAATTTTACTCCCAAGGATGATAATTCTTTAATAATTAACTCTGTTTTTTCTACATCCTGCATTAAGATAGTTTCTGTAATTTCTATCTCTAAATATTCGGGATTGAATTTAGTTTTCTCCAGAATATTTTTGACTTCATGGACAAAATTTTCCTGTTGAAATTGTTTCCCAGAAACATTGACAGCAATTAGTAAGGGTAAATAACCTAAATCTTGCCATATTCTTCCTTGAATACAGGCTTTTTCTAATACCCATTTGCCGATCGAAATAATCAATCCTGTTTCTTCGGCTAGGGGAATAAATTTGGCAGGAGAAATCGCCCCTAATGTAGGATGTTTCCATCTTAATAACACTTCCGCACCTGACATGATATTGGTTTTTAAATTATATTGGGGTTGAAAATTTAAGAATAATTCATTATTTTCTAAAGCATTATATAAGCTATTTTCTAACTCAAATAATAACATTTGTTCTTGGCTTAATTGAGTTGTATAAAACTGGAAATTATTTTTGCCCATTTGTTTAGCTCGAAATAAGGCAATATCCGCATTTTTGATTAATTGCTTTTCGTCTAAACCATCATCAGGATAAGTGGCGATACCAATACTGCAAGTAACGTAGATTGTATATTTTGCGATAAAAAAAGGATGTTTGAGACTATTAATAATAATATCGGCAATGTCTTTCGGAGTGGCAAAATTTTCTTCTAAAGGCACAATCAAAGTAAATTCATCGCCCCCCCAACGGGATAAAAAACAATAATTTGGTAAACAAGATGTTAGACGTTGGGCAAAATTTTCTAATAACTTATCCCCCGTTGTGTGATTCAAAGTTTCGTTTATATTTTTGAATCGATCGATGTCAATAAAGAAAACCGCTAATTTATTTTTATTTTTCTTTCTTTTTTGTAAAAATTTAGCTAATTTCCAATAAAAAAAATCTCGATTAGGAATACCAGTTAAAGTATCATGAAAGGCTTGATATTTAAGTTTTTCTTCAGAATTTTTGCGTTCAGTTATATCAAAAATATAAGTTCTAATTACATTTTCCCTAGATAAATAATGAACATATTGCTCAAAATATTTATCTTGAATTTTTATTTCCCTAATAATTAAACCCCCATTACTCTGATTTGGTTTATGATTTAAACCTGCAATTAAAGGATTAGAATTGATGGAGATAGTAAATAAATCTGAAAAACATAAATTAGCGGCCGGATTAGTGTAAGTAATGTTACCATCAAAGTCAAATTCAATAATCGGATTAGGAGACAATTCAGGAAAAGAAGCGAGACGTTTAATATCTTTATTGGTTAAATTTTCCTGTAAATTTTCTTCTGAAATAACTAAGGTATCTTGTAATTTTTCTCTACTTAATTGATTAGATAATTGAATATCCTGACTAGATTTTGTATTTTTCAAAAATAAATCAGAGAAAGAATTAACTTCTATTTTTTCTATATCATTTTCTTGTTTATAAATAGCCTTATATTCATTAGTTCCAAAAATAATTACATCTCCATCTTCCAAAGGGTGATGTATCGTTTTTTTGCCATTAACTAAAATACCATTTTGACTTCTTTGACCTTTTAAATCTCCATCAATTAAAATATATATACTTTCTGTTTCCCCTAAATCTTTTCTGATTAAAGTTGCGTGATGTCTGGAAATAGATGACGAAGTTAACTTTATTGTACTATCCGAATGACGACCAACAGAATAAATACTCTCTGTCAAAGAAAGTACTTTTTGTTCTGATGGATTATCAGGAAATAATAACAAAAAATGATTTTTTTTATGATCTAAACTGCTCATTAAGGATAAAACTTGACATCATTAGGGTCTGCTGAGAAACTTTAAGCTATATAAAAATTGATTCTATTCTACTTTAGTTTTCACAATTATTACCAATCCGATAATCCAAAAACTAGACTTAGGTATAATCATCGTATTTTGTTACAGAAAGAACATAAAGTTTGCACTCCATTGCTATCTCTACCAGTGGAGATAAAAAATTAGCAATATTTATGAGGTTTCACACAGCAACAGGAATGTTGAAGTATTGAGAAGCTGTAGTTTTATGTTGTTCAGGAAAAGTTAAATCATTGACGGTTAAACCTTTTTTGACAAGATAATAAAAATCTAATACTTCAATACCAACAATATTATTATCCTTGTCATAGTCAATGATAATTCTATCTGTTTCGGGTTCGGTACTATCAATCTTATTCTCAGTTAATTTAAAGTAAATTGCGTCAATCTCATTATCATAAGTAACGATCATAGTTTTTTCCTCATATTGCGGTTAAAGTAAAGAGTAATTATCCTAATAGGTGTCGTGTTAGCAGACGTTACTACTTCTAACACTCTATTATCAAACTCAGCTATTCTTTTATAGTAATGATATTTTTCTCCACTATCATCAATAATGAACTCTGAGCCTTCGGGGTTTTCGATGGTGTCGATTACCCATGACTCTTTTACTTCTTCTCTTTCAGCTAAACGTTTTCGAGGGTGGTTAGTTCACAAATATTGATTATCCATGTCTCAAACTATTGATATAGGAGGTTTTTAGCTTTTATTTTAGCCTTAGATTATAAATCATAACTAGAGTTAGTTAAAAACTTGGTCATATTTTCTACCGTCAAAGGAGCAGTTAACCAGTTACCTTGTATTTGTTGACATCCTAGTTTAAAAAGTTCATCGACTTCGGCTTTAATTTCTACTCCTTCGGCAACGATGCGCAAGTTAAAACTTTTAGCTATGTTAATCATGGCACTAATTAACGCTTTATCTTGACTATCAGCACTGAAATTTTTGATAATGGGTCGATCGATCTTTAAGGTAGAGAAATTAAATTGTTTTAAATAACCTAAAGCCACAGTATCAGTACCAAAATCATCTAAAGAAATTCTGATGCCTAATTCATTCAAGTCTTTAAGAATTTTAGTGGCTAATTCTAAATCAGAAGCAATGGTTTTTTCCGTAATTTCCAACTCTAATAAATGGGAATTTAAAGAAGTCTTTTGCAGAATATTTTTGATCATACCCACAAAATTCGGTTGTTGAAACTGTTGAGTAGAAATATTAATACAAATCGGTTGATCTTCGAGATTATTCCATTGATGTCTTTGACTACAAGCGGTTTCAATTACCCATTCCCCAATGGGAATAATTAATCCTGTTTCTTCTGCTAAGGGAATAAATTGATCAGGTGTAACTCGTCCTAAATCGGGATGATCCCAGCGAATTAAGGCTTCTATCCCTGTCAATCTGTTACTTTCGATCGAAACTTGAGGTTGATACAGCAAAGAAAATTCATTACGGGTTAAAGCATGGGATAACAACTTTTCTAATCTTAATAAACGTTCCGCTTCTGCTTGAATTTTTTGATCAAAGAATTTATAGTTATTACTACCAGAATCTTGACTCTTAACTAAAGCACTTTGTGCTTGATTAATTAAAATTTCTGTTGTGGAGGCTTCTTCATCTTTAATGGCTATGCCCATACTGGTTTTGATATAAATTTTTTGATTATCGATGAAAAAAGGCGGTATAAAAGACTCCAACATTCGCTGAGAAACCCTGCCAACATCTTTAAAACTCCTGACTTGGGGTAAAAGACAAATAAATTGATAACCCTCCCAATGTGCTACGGTATCGCCCGATCGTAATGATGATCTTAAGCGTTTAGCAAAGCCATCTAAAATATGAGTTTTAAGACCATAATTTAAGTTTGTACCCTCCTGTAAAATTTCCAATTCCACAAAAATAATGCACAATAAGCCCTGAATACGACGACTATTAGCCATTGCCGTATTAAACTGCTCTAAAAACAACTGTCGATTCGGTAAACCTGTTTCCAAATCATACAAACCTTGTTCTTGAATAACCGTGCCTTGATTGATGTTTTTATTAACTGGACGTACAGCAAAAGAAAGTATGGTTTGATCACCGTAACTAATCCAAGTAATATTCGACTCTAATGGTACTATTAACTTGTTTTTACTTTTATACTCAAAATGTTTAATCAGATTATTTTCTTTTTTAGATTTTAAAATTAAGTTTATTTCTTCATCCAAAACCCCCGTCGTCATATCGATTAAATCATACAGTTTTAAAGAGTAAATTTCTTCCAAATTATAGCCTAATAAATCAGCTAAAGCATTATTTGCCTCAAGGATTTTTTTATTATGGGCATCCACAAGAAAAATGCCTTCTTTGGTTTGACTAATAAAAGCCTTATATCTCTGTTCACTTTCTTTTAATTGAGTTTCTAAAACTTTTCGTTTAGTAAAATCAAAAACGTAACTTCTAATTAATTTTTTATCAGATAAATAATGAATATATTGTTCAAAAACTTGCTCTTTTATGGTAACTTCTCGGACAAATAATTTATTATTGTTACCGTGATTTTCAATATTTTTAATTAAACCTACTAACAGGGGATGATTTTCAATAGATGGATTATTATTTAACTCAGGAAACTTATTAAGTGCCGAAGGATTAAGATAAGTAATATTTCCATTCCAGTCCATTTCAATAATCGGGTTAGGACTCAATTCTGGGAAAGAAGCTAGTTTCGTAATCTCAGAATTTTGGAAGTTAACACTATTACTTTCTGAATCTGAATCTAAAGATTCCATGATATTCGGTTCAGAAATAACCAATGTTTGTTTCGCCATAAAATTTTGAGGATTGGCTTTAGTGGGTTGCATGGTACTTTCCAATTCTGGCGGTGGTTGTTTAAAATCTCCAGATTGTAACAATGCTAAATCATTAATATTATTCAGAATATAATAACTAGCTTGAATTTCAAAACCAAAACGAATTACATCCTCATGTTTTAACTCTTGTACTAAACATCTTTTATCATTAATAAAAATACCATTAGTACTGCGATTACCCTGTAAATCACCATCTAATAACCAGTAGGAAAAACTTTGATTTTTAGTGTCGGTTCTGCGTAATAATGTAGCGTGAAAACGAGAAACTTTTTTAGAAGACAAAGGAATTTTATTTCTCACATCCCTACCGATCGAATAATTGGCTTCATCTAAAATAATGGTTTGCCTAGAATTTTCGTCTTCTAATACTAAAACATGGGTGATGGTTTGTAGATTTTTATGGGATGTGGTTTTGAGATAGTCACTATTCATGGTTAATAGTTAAGAGTTAATAATTAATTAATAATTTAGTATTCTTGAAGAATAAGAATAAAAGAATTTAGTAAATGTTTTATCAAAGTCTTGTGATAAGTAAGAGCATCTCATCGTTGAATATCATTATTTTATCTTAATATACAAACAAGACCCACGCTATAAATTTCAGTAAAACTTAAAATAAGCTAGGAAGTCTTTAAACCCCCTACTTAAGTATTTTTTCTGAGATTATTGTTTAGCTATTCATTATAGTATGTTCTGCTTTATGAAGAAAAATAGTTGTTTCTTTGGGGGGTAGGGGACGACTAAATAAATTACCTTGAATTTCGGTACAACCTAAATTTCTGAGTAATTCCATCTGTTCCATTTTTTCTATGCCTACTGCTACTAATCGACTACCATAACCTTTACATAAAACAGCTATACTTTCAATTAAAGCTCTTTGTTTGGGATTATCTTCTAATTGATTGATAACACTAGGACTAATTTTTATGGTATCGAATGCAACTTTTTGCAAATGAATTAAGGCTGAATTACCAGAACCAAAGTTATCAAAACATAGCCTTACTTTGAGGTTAGATAAACGGGATAATATTTGATAGGCTGATTCTTGATTTTGTAAAAAGCAATTTTCGGTAATTTCTAATTCTAAAAATTGTGGTGGCAACCCTGATTGTTCTAAGGCTTTTTCGATCGTCTCCAAAAAATTTGGCTGTGAAAACTGTCTTGCTGAAATATTAACACCAATGGGCAGAGGAGGGATATTTTCTTTTGTCCATGCGATCATTTGCAATGCAGCAGTTTGTAAAATCCATACTCCCAAGGGAAGCATAAAATCTGTTTCTTCCGTTAATCGTAAAAAATGACGAGGCGTAACTTTACCTAGTTCTGGATGATCCCAACGCAATAACGCCTCTAAACCTGTTATTTGTCTAGTTTGGCTATTAATTTGAGGTTGATAACAGAGGAAAAATTGTTGTTCTTTAATAGCGCTACCGATGAGATTTTCTAACTTTAATAAACTAGCGGTTTTCGGGGTAATATTAAATCCCGTTAAATTGTAGTTAGCACTATTTCTTTTCGACTCAAGAGAAAGTAAACTATTTTTTAGTAAAAGAGAAAGTTCATCACCGTCAATGGGATAAATAATTAAACTTAAATTGACATCTAATTTAACGTTACTAGAATATTGTTGTAAAAATTGTTCTAGGGTTAAAGACATTTTTTTTGCTATTTTTGCGGGGTCTTTTGGTCCTTTTATACGGGGAAATAGTACCATAAATTTATTTTCATCCCATCGAGCGACTAAATCCCCTAGTCGTAAACAAGACTGTAAAGTTTGACAGAAATTTTTAACTAATTGATCTACAATATTTTGATTATTATTCTGCTTAAATTCTGAGAATTTTTCAATTTCTATGACGATTAAACTCATTAAATATTGATACCTTTCGGCATTAGCGATGGCAACGCCTAACTGTTCAGTAAAGAGTTTTTGATTAGGTAGATGAGTGGTTTGATCATGGAATACTTGATCATTAAAATGTCCTATATGTTCAGTATTAGTGGCATTCCTAACCACAAAACAGAAAATGTCTTTATTTTGATAGCTAATTAAGCTAATACTGGATTCTAAATTGATTAAAGAACCATCCTGCGCTCGATGTAAATATTGTTTAGTGAAATCTTCTTTATTTTCTAAAACATGAGCTAAATCTTGGTTAAAACTACTCAAATCACTAGCGATAACATTATAAAGAGTTAAGTTAGTTATTTCTTCATTAGAATATCCCAATACTTTTAAATAAGAATCGTTGGCTTCAATAATGCGTTTATTACTGGCATAGGCTAAGAAAATACCTTCGGAAGTTTGTCGAGCGATGGCACGATACCGCACTTCGCTTTCTTTTAATTGGGCTTCGGCTTGTTTACGTTTGGTAAAATCAAAGATATAGCAACGAATTAATTTTTTTTCCGACAGATAATGAACATATTGTTCAAAAACTTCATTGGCTATTTTAACTTCTCGTAAAAAGAGATTTCCTTGTCGATTATTATATTCTGTCAATAAACCTGCAAGGATGGGATGTTCTAATTTTTCGTCATAAATGGTATCGAATTTGATACTAGCGGCAGGATTAACATAAGTAATATTACCATCCCAGTCTAATTCAATAATGGGGTTGGGGGATAATTCGGGGAAGGAGGCTAGACGAATCAACTCTTGTTGATCTTCGGAATTAGTTGCTTCTTCCTGTTTTTTGATCATGGTTTCGCTGGACTGGTTCGTCAATGTAATACGAGACGCATTAATTCGATCGAGTCCATCGGGGTTAAATAAATCGATACCCGAATCCGTAGGAATGATATAGTAACTAGCTTTTGCGTCATTAGCAAAACGGATAATATCGCCGTGTTTTAACTCATGGGAAATAGTAGAATGTCCATTAATCAAAATGCCGTTAGTGCTTCTTTTTCCTTGTAAATCGCCGTCAATGATGCGATAGGAAAAATTTTCAGTTTCATCATCGATTTTGCGAATTAAAGTTGCATGAGTACGAGAAACTTGATAGTCGTAGAGAATAATGGGATTATGAGAATCTCTCCCCAATGTGTAGTTACTTTCTTCAAGAGAAACAATCCTTCTACCTTTACGATCCTCGATAACTAAAATGTGACGAAATTCTTGTACTTCACTCATGTAATTTTACCCACAATAATTAATATAACGCAATAAATATTAATATTCCTTAATCATTTATTTTCATGCTTTATCACCTTCTTTCTATTATAAATTAGTTAGGAAAAGATAGATTATTTAATTCAGATAGGTTCGATCGAGGGAAGTAAGAAGTAGGCAAAAGTCAATATCAGTCAATAGACTTCTCCAGAAATTATTATTTTATCACCGTAGAACAGGCATCTTGCCTGTATTTTTGAAAATGTCTAATAGTTATCTGTATTGTTACTTTGAAACAGTTGGGGATTAGGGCAGGGTTTTTTCAAAGTCGGGGCGAAATTGCATTTTTCTTAGTCGCTTTAGCAGACTTTAGCTATTAGCTTTGTCATCCTGCTAGAGGAGTTATTGATGAAAACCCTTATCCCACAATGAAACAAATTTCATTACTCATAGCATAACTCTACTAAAGTGAGTTAATTTTCAGAAAAATATCTTAATTTTTAATAATAATTGATTTGCTAATCTGAAAAAATGGCTAAATTTGGAGAAAAGATGCCTACGGAGGTAAAATTATCATGACGATCGAATTTGATTATTAAATAAACTTAAAATTCACAAATTACAGGAGCATGATCACTAGGTTGGGTTAATTTTCTAGGGTTAATATCAATATAACAATTAACGGCTTTTTCTACTAATTTATCGGTTAAATAAATATGATCAATACGCCATCCCCTATTCTTAGTAAACCCTCCTTGACGATAATCCCACCAACTATAAAAACTGCCCTCCGTTGTAAATTTACGGAAAATATCGGTTAATCCAAGACTTAAGATCGATCGTAAACTTTCCCTTTCCATTTTTGATGCCATAATGTGATTTTCTTTACCTATAGCTTTATAAATATCAATATCTTCTAGGGCTATGTTAAAGTCTCCACAGACAAATAATTCCTGTGAATATTCTTGTTTTAACATCGTTAAATATTGTTTTAATAACTCTAACCAAGCCATTTTATAGTGATATTTTTCAGAATCGATCGAATTGCCATTTGGTACATAAAGATTAACGATTCTAATATTATTAATAACCCCACTAATTACCCGTTTTTGCTCATCGAAATTAGTGACTAAATCTAAGGGTAAAATATCAGCAAAACCATATTTAATATCTTGTAAAGGTTCACGACTAAAAATCGCTACTCCATTATAGGCTTTTTGACCATAAATATAAGTATGATAACCTAAATTTTTGAATCCTTCTAGGGGAAAATCGGCATCAATAACCTTAGTTTCTTGTAAACAAATAACATCTATATTATTATCGATTAACCATTGTTTTACTTGTTCTTGACGGGTACGAATAGAGTTAACATTCCATGTAGCTATTTTCATTGATTAATTAATATTAATAATTGATAATTTTGGTTCTTTTACAGTAGATAAAAAATAGTAAAACAGGCATCTTGCCTGTGTATTTTTGAGTCAATTACTGTGCCGTTTTTTCTGGTAATTTAAAAGACAATCCACAGGTACAATGTTCTTGAATATCAATATTTTTGAACTGAAATGCACCCCCCATTAAATCTTCTATATAGTCTATTTTTAAATTCTCTAAATATTGATAGCTATTTCGATCGATCACGATAGTTATATCAGAATCTGAAGAGATTTTTTCATCATTTTCTCGAATTTCTTGGTCAAAATTTAATTGATAAACATAATCTTTACATCCTCCTTTTTCTATTTTTATTCTCACATAAGAATTTTCGGAATCTGAACTATTTTTGAGTCTTTTTATCTCTTCGATCGCAGTTTGAGTACAATTTATCATAATGATACTTGATAATGTAATAATTTGTTTCAACAATCCCTATTAGACATCTCCAGAAAAGATTTTTAATTGGCTCTTAGTAAGGGTTTTAACCCTTGTTTTGTTAATTATTGGAGATGCCTTTTGCCTACCTTCATCACTATCTTTTATTCCCTGACTGAGTATAACTTAAACCGCTATTGTCGGGAATAGTCATCTTGAAAACGAACAATATCATCTTCTCCCAAATACTCCCCGTTTTGCACTTCAATTAAGATTAATTTAATCACTCCTGGATTTTCTAAACGATGTGTTGTACACTGAGGCACATAAGTAGATTGATTTGCCCCTAAAATTTTCACCTCATCACCACATTCTACCCTAGCAGTTCCAGAAACTACAATCCAATGTTCACTACGATGATGGTGCATTTGTAGGCTTAAACGATGACCAGGGTTAACCTCAATACGTTTAATTTTATAGCCTGTACCTTCTTCAAGGGTAGTAAAAGTACCCCAAGGGCGAGTTTCGGTAACATGATTGGTTAATGGCTTAAAGATGCTTTCTTTGGGTTGTTCTTGAAGTTGAATCATATTTTTAGTTTAAATTTTATGTGAATAAAAAATACTTACAAATATATAAAATGTCAAATTTTCTCTAGAGATAATCATATAAGATTATATTTTTTTTGTGATCTTAACTTATCTAGGGGGTGCTGAAAAAGTATTTTGATGAAGAGAGGGAAAAGGGAAAAGGGAAAAGGGAAGAGGGAAGAGGGAAGAGGGAAGAGGGAAAAGGGAAAAGGGAAAAGGGAAAAGGGAAGAGGGAAGAGGGAAGAGGGAAGAGGGAATAAATGACAAAAATCAAGGTTTTGATGCATTACACAATAAACAAAAATTATAAGTGTATTGTGAGCAATAAGATTTTAAATACCCTGTTTTTGACCAAAAATTGTGAAAATTGAACACTTTTTAGTTGATGTAGTATGTCCAAACCATCGATTTTAATAGTCTTCTAATTTATTCAGCAAACCGTATCTAGGTTGATTTTTCATTGTACATGATTCATCAAATCTCGATCGAACTCCTCTCTCGAACTTTATTAAAAATCAAGTAGAGGGTGTTTTGTTGGGTTACGCTGTCGCTCACCCAATCTAGGAATTTATTATTTTTCGATCGCACCAAATTGATCAATTAATAACTCTTTGAGTACTCCTTTTAGATCATCACAAGGGATACTTTTTTGTGCTACTTCCCCTAAATGGGCATCCTTGCCAACTTTGCCTCCTAAAAAGAGGTTAACTCCTTCTACTACTTGCCCGTCTTTTTTGGCTTTTGTACCCATTAAACCGATGTCTCCAGCTTGGGCTTGTCCACAAGAATTAGGGCATCCTGTCCAGTGAATACGCACTCTTTGGGGTATGTTTAACTCAGCATCCAATTCTTGAGCTAGTTTTAAGCCTCTTTGTTTTGTTTCCACAAGGGCAAAATTACAATAACGAGCGCCTGTACAGGAAATTAACGATCGAGTTAAAGTACTAGGATTAACAGAATAAGTTTGTAAAATTGGTTCAGCTAAAAACGCCTCTACTCTATCATTAGGCACAAAAGGAATAATAAAATTTTGTTCTACAGTTGCTCGAATTTCTCCATTACCGTAAATATCTGCTAAACGGGCGATTTCATACATTCCTTGAGCGTCTAAATGTCCTACAGGTACATGAATACCGATATAACTATAACCCTCTTGTTTTTGAGGATGTACTCCTAAATGATCCTTTTTGTCTTGGGTAATTTCATCTTCAGGGGAGGCAAACTGTAAAGATTTACCTAATTTTTTCTCTACCTCCAAACGAAAACGATTCATGCCCCATTTATCGACTAACCACATTAACCGTGCTTTACCTCGATTTTCCCTTAACCCTTCTTCTAAACCACACTCACTATACACCGCTAGGATTGCTGTGGAAAGTTCGATGACTTCATCATTAGGTTTTACCCATACATCCATGGGAATCGACTCCGCGCATCGTTGCGCCGACAAATAACCGCCAATTAACACATTAAAGCCAAATTCTCCATCTTTAAAAGCAGGAATAAAGGCAATATCATTAATTTCGGCATGAATAGAATTATCCCTAGCGCCGTCAATGGCAATATTCAACTTACGGGGGAGGTTGCTAAATTCGTAGCTTCCTTTACCTTTGTTGGTGATAACGTCTTGTAATTTTTGATTTAATTCCCTAGTATCAAATAATTCATCGGGATCAATTCCAGCAGTGGGAGAACCTGTTAAGTTACGCACATTATCCATGCCTGATTGAACGGAGGTAATGCCAACATCTTCTAAGCGTTGGAAAATCTCTGGAATGTCTTGTAAATGGACTCCTCTTAATTGGATATTTTGACGAGTGGTAATATCTGCACTGCCGTCTTCACCATATCGATCGATAATATCGGCAAAAGTGCGCATTTGTTCGCTCGTAAAAACCCCGTTAGGGATGCGCAAACGTAACATAAACTTACCCGGAGTGACAGGGCGAAAAAAGATACCAAACCACTTCAAGCGGACAATTAAATCATCCTCCTCCATTGCCTCCCACCCCATTTCGGCAAATTTAGTTAATTCGTCTCTAATGTCTAAACCGTGTTTTGCGGCTTTAACTTTTTCTATCTTATTTAATTTAACTTTTTTTTCCGTTGCCACCGTCATGGTTTAACCTCTAATGATAAAACTTTACAATATAAATTAAAATTAATTACTTTTAAGAAAGTATTTGTTGCTATGCACAACTTAAAACTTCTCAGAACTTACATGATTTTCACAAAAATATAGGGTTTAAGATTCCGTGGCACGGGCTAATATGCCCGTATTTAGCTCAGAATGACGAACTGAGGTTATTATTGTGTAAGTCCTGTTTTTCTTAGTTACTTTGACAACAGATTATTAATTTTATCTTTTACCTTTTGTAATTTTTTATACCGAAACCCGTTATTATGCCTATTTTTGCATAATAGATATGTATTTTTTACATTTTAACCTAAAACAAAAAATAAATTAACTCACAAAAAACAATTTGTTATGCCGATTTATTTATATTGGGGTGAAGATGATTTTGCCATGAGTCAGGCAATTTCCACTTTAAAACAAGATACCCTCGATCGAGACTGGATACAGTTCAATTTTGACAAATTAGCAGGAGATAAAGAGGATTCTATTCTTTCTGCATTGATGCAGGTGATGACTCCTCCTTTTGGTGGGGGCGATCGAGTTGTATGGTTATTTGAAACAAATATCTGTCAAAGTTGTTCAGAAGAATTATTAAGTCAATTACAAAATACAATTCCTCAAATTCCCGACACTACTCATTTTTTGTTAACTACCAGCAAAAAACCAGATGCTAGAATCAAAAGTACCAAGTTAATTACGAAATATGCGAAGGTAGTAGAATTTGCATTAATTTCCCCTTGGCAGACGGAAATTTTAATCAAAAAAGTCGAAGAAGTTGCCCAAGAAAAACAAGTAAAATTAACTCCTTCTGCTATTAAAATTTTAGCTAGTTGTGTAGGGAATGATAGCCGTTTATTGTGGCAAGAATTAGAAAAATTAGCTATTTATCAAGGTAATAATTCAGCCCCCATCGAGGAAGAAACCGTTAAAAGTTTAGTGAATGTTAGCACTCAAAATAGTTTACAATTAGCCCAAGCTATTCTCGATCGAAATATTCCTTTAGCCTTAACTTTAGTACAGGATTTAATTACCTTAAATGAACCAGCATTGAGGATTGTAGCGACTTTAGTGGGGCAATTTCGCACTTGGGCAATCGTCAAAACCATGATCGAATCAGGAGAAAAAGACGAGAAAAAAATTGCTGAATCAGCAGATTTAGGCAACCCCAAAAGAATCTACTTTTTAAGACAAGAAATCAAAGCTCGATCGAGCCAACAATTATTATCTAGTTTACCGATATTATTGGAATTAGAAACCAGTTTAAAACTAGGAGCTGATCCTTTGAATGCTTTAGAAACAAAAGTTATTGAATTGTGCAATGTTTAGTTTTATTTACTCCAAAAGACTGAAATTATTAACCTTAACTATTGTCGCTTTTCTTACCTTTATCTTGGTAAGTTATTTTAGTAATAATCTAACTGATAAACAAGTAATAGGAAAAACTAATTTTTCTCCAGAAATTGCAGAAATTATCGACAAATATAATCTCAAACAACCCCCAAGGGGAGACACCAGATTATTAGTAATTAGTGATTTGAATAGTGCTTATGGTTCAACAGAATACGAAAAAGAGGTAGATTTAGCCGTCAAAATGATTCCTTTTTGGCAACCAGATTTAATATTATGTAGCGGTGACATGATAGCAGGGCAAAAATCCACCCTTACTCCTCAACAAATTCGCGCTATGTGGAAGGCTTTTGACAGTCACATCGCCCAACCCATAAGAAATTTAAACCTTCCCTTTGGCTTTACCATCGGCAACCATGACGCATCGGGCGCTATCCGTAATAATCAATTCACCTTTCAACAGGAAAGAGACTTAGCTGTAGAATATTGGCATAATCCCACCCACAACACTGGGGTTAATTTTCTCGATCGATCGCAATTCCCGTTTTATTATACCTTTGAACAGAACGGAATATTCTATTTAGTGTGGGATGGTTCAACCAGTCGCATCCCTGAAGATAAATTGGTATGGGTAGAAAAAAGCCTTGCCTCGAAAACCGCCCAAGAAGCCAAAATGAGAGTAGTTATCGGGCATTTACCCCTATACGCCGTTGCCAAAGGGAGAGATAAAGTCGGAGAAGTCTTGCATAATCCTGAACAATTAAGAGCATTACTAGAAAAGTATAACGTCCATACTTATATCAGTGGACATCAACACGCCTATTATCCCGCTTATAAAGGAGATTTACAATTATTACATACAGGGGCTTTAGGTTCAGGCGCTCGTCAACTACTTAATACCGACACTCCTCCTCGAAAAACCCTCACGGTAATAGATGTTAATTTTAATGAAGATAGCTTGACAAAATATACAACCTATGATATGAGAACCTTTAAAGTGATCAACTATGAGGAATTACCAAGATTGATTCAAGGGCATAATGGTATCGTTTATCGCCGTGATATTAACTAGGGATTGTCTTATAAGCTAAAACGCACTTGTATAGTCTATAATCATAATAACACAAATAAATTTGTTGATTGTAGTCATGCCTATTAAAAATTTCTTGTCACTGGAAGAAAAACATTATTTACAAAATGCTTTAAAAAAAGGAGATTCAGAAACATTCTATGAACAACTAGAAAAGTTAAAAGAAGAAGTAAAAAAAGAATGGGTAGAAAAAGGAAATAATGAACAAGATTTTGAAACATCTGGTCCAAAAATTATCATCATATTAGATAATGCCAGTTTTCATAAGAAAAAAGAAATAATAGAGAGAATAGAACAGAATTTACCAAATATTAGACTAGAATATTTACCTGCATATAGTCCAGATTATAACTTAATAGAGTTAGTATGGCATTCAGCAAAAGAATATATAGCTCATAGAGAATTTGAGAATAAAGAACAGCTAGAAAAAACAGTAAACTATTTATTAAATGAAGAAGGTTTAATTATTAATTGGAGTAAAAAATTTAAGAATAAGGGTGAATTAGTCAATGTAAGTTAAATGCGTCTTAGCTTATTAAATTCTAAGGTAGTTCACGGGAATCATATAACTTTACACTAGGATAAATTAAATGAATAGGGAAATGTCAACATTGAAAAATTGAGCTAAGGCTTTAGCTTGGGTTTTACTAATACCTCTTTTACCATTTACTACTTCGGAAACTACTCCCCTTGAGCCTATAATACCTATTAATTCTTCTTGTTTGATCTTATTTTCCTCCATTAAATGTCTTAATATCTCCAATGGGCTACCTTCAGTAATAGGGTAATTATCATTCTCGAATTGTTCAATTAACACATACAATAGCTCTAATAAGGTTATTTCTTCTTGGGTTAAGTTGTCTTTGTGTTCTAATGTTTGAGCAAGGGCGATCGCGCTCTCGTTTTCTGCTTCGGTAGTAATAGGTTTTGGTTGATACTGTGCTAGTAAACTACCGTATTTCTCAGGGCTAAAAGTAAGGGTCATTTTTCCAACCTCCTTTATCATATTGGGCATGAGTTAAAATATACTTAATATAAATGGTTTGACGAAGATAAATTACGTCTGCAATTAGACGATAATTGTTACCTTTTATATTGAATACTGTAAAGTTACCAACTGCTTCAGCCGTTTTATAAGTCTGTTGAACTTCCACTAAGTTTTGCCACTGGGCTTTACTAGCAATTCGATACCATTGTTCAAGAGCAGTACAAGAGTCCCCATGACTTTGACAAAACTCTCGTAGTATTTTACGACTGATAATACGCATCTTAGTTATTTGACTTTTATGTTTTCATATTCTCATTATGAGAATGTATTGTCAACTTTTTAACCACCGTGTAATGAATTACACGGCTAACAAAATATCGTTCTACGAACTACAAAAAAAGTGCGATCGCCACCTCAAAGAGTTCAAGAAGATTGAACGGGAAATCGATAGCCGTTTAATTTATTAAATGGCAATATTATGGGGATACACCGATAATTTAATCTTTTTTTATGTTTTTTGATGAGTTCGATCGATCTTCCTATGGTAATCATAACCCACTGTGAAAAAACTCTGCTTAAAAACGACCTTTCAAGTAAATCAAATCTGTTTAAGCGTGTTGTAATTAACTAACTTTGTTTTAATATTAAGCTAAATCAATTATTCAGCCATTTATTTATCAAGCATTTTTAAAATTTAACAATGAAATCTAAATATTTATCAGTATCAACTTTAATTGTAGGGATGAGTTTTGTCGTCAATACTCCTGCTTTTGCCGATGATATGACAGATTCTTGGGTAGTTAAATCTCCCACGACTACAGATAGCGTTTCCCCTCATAATAGTTCTCAAGTATTGTTTTCTCAAGATAATACTACTCCCGAATCTCTCACTCCCGAAAGTTCGATCGAAGTGGAAACCATACAACCCATAGAATATACTTTAACACCCTTACAGTTAAAACCGTTAGACCCCATGACGATCGAAACTGCTAATATTTTACCTAAAGGGGCATTATATACCAGTTATGGAGTTAACCTATTCTCCAAAGGTTCAGAAGGCGGAGGCATTGGCTTACAAACCTATAACGCTTCCATCGATTATGGTATTAGTGATAAGTGGCAGATAGGGGCAGGTTTATCATTCTTTGATGATGTGTTGGGGAGTAGATTTAATGGAAAACCCACGGATTTTGGCTTTTTATCCTTTGCACCTAATTTCAAATATCAATTTATTAACGAACCTACCTATAGTGTCGCCGTAGTTGGTTCATTGGAATTTCTCAAAATTACGGGAGAAAATGGCTTATTTACCCCCACAGATCGATCGAACTCCAGTACTACTGTAGGAGGAACAATTCAAGTACCCTTTACTTACAATTTCGCCAATACCTATCAATGGCATTTAGTCGGTGGTTTAGCTATCTTTCCTGACACAGTTAATGGCGGAGGCGATTTTTACGGTACATTCTTTAACTTAGGTACAGGAGTTAGTTTTAAATTTGACGATCGCATCGGCTTTTTTGCTGATATAAATGTACCCCTTGGTCCCGGTGGTAACAGTGCTAACACCAGGGGAGATATTACTAAAAGCGTAGTGTGGAGTGCAGGTTTAAACTATTTACACAGTCCAAATGTAGCGGTAGATTTATCTATCACCAATCGCTTAGGCAATACTCCAGCAACGAAATTATTATCCTTTCTGCCCGATGGTGGACCCGTTGGCGTTGGTTTAAATGTGCGCTATACTCCTGATATTGGTCACAATTATCAACGCAGTTTTGACTCTCGCCCCCTACAACCTTTTTCCGATCGAGATAAACAATTATTGTTTAATGGTATTATCTTGAGTAGCCCCAACACCATAAGACAAGGGATGTTTTCCTTTGATGGTGGTATTGGTCCTAGTCTCAATTTTGAGGTAGGCTATGGAATGAGTGATAATGCTCAATTAGGCTTTATCGGACAACAACCGGGGCAAACGGATAAATCCATTGGAAACTCTCTCAAATTAGGCGGTTCAACTAAACTCAGATTTTTAAATCAAAGTCAGGGAGATCCTTTTTCCTTTGGACTTCGTGGTGCTTTCCAAGAAGCTACGGCTAATGAAGACGGGGTAGGTGCTTTTACAGCCGAAGCCTCTTTTGCTTACGAAATTAACGATCGAATTGCCTTAACCTTTAACCCGAAATTGGGATTATACGGAGGCAACCGCATTTTAGGCACGGGTTTAGGATTTAATGTGGAAGCATTTTCTGGATTTCAAATCATCGGTGAAGTAACTCCCATGTTGAGCAATGATGCCACCGTGTGGGCGGCTGGCGCTCGTTATATGCCTCCTAAGACTAACGTAGGAGTGGGAGTTTATACAACAAATGCCATCGGTACAGGAGAAATTGGCAGTGTTATTACTCAATCTGATAGCAATGTTAGCGTTGGTTTTAACATCATGTGGTTATTTGGTAATAATTAGGCATTGTGTGAACTTACCTATTTATTTGACCAAGGATTTGCCGATTGATCTGCAATATACACCCAGAATCGATCGAACAAAGTAAAATTATGTTCAGGTAAGATTTCTCCCCAAAAATCCCAACCAGCATTGGCACTTTCTCCATCGTGAAATTGTGCCATACGATACCCCATTCCTAAAGTTTCTTCACAAATACTATTAGCCATAGCTAAAGACTCAATTTTTAAGCCTTGAATGGGCTTAGTTGATGCAATATAACCTCCACTCCATGTAGCTCGATCAGCACCTCCCGGAGTTTTATGAGAGACGACAAAATCAGGCTTAGATAAATCACTTTTTTTGATGCAAAGAATCGGCAGAGATTGATTAATAAAAGTATCCCCTTGATAGGGATTAGTGTTAATATCAGAACCCACCAAAGCATAATAATTTTTATTATCCCAACTTTTGAGCAGTTGCAAAGTTGTCCAAGTCATTGCCTTAAATGGTGTGTCATTCACAGGCTCTTTTTTTTCATCATTAACTAACAAATTTTCTGCTATCTTCACCGAAGATTTTTCCTCACTCAAAACAAGATTTTTAGCAATAATATATGCAAGAACAACAAAAAATAGCAATTTGATTATTTTCATAATCTTAAATAGAGTCTGCTGAAAAAGTATTTTGGTGAAGGTAAGGAATAAGTCGATAATTTTTCTTAATTCTTAATTCTTAATTCTTAATTCTTATTAACTACCAAAACGCATTTGAGTTAACGCCTGTTGAGTTTTACTATCAAGAGAGTTAAACAAAAAACGTCCACGGGATTTTTGTTGAGGACGAAAATTACGTTTATTTTTATTCTTGGTAAAATCAATCTCCTTTTCTAGTGCATGAGCAGAAAGCCATTCTGCACCATACCCTACTACAGTGTGACGTTGAGCTTGATCCGATGTCGCCACAATAATTCTTGTATCGGTTTCTGGATTGCGACGAGGGAAAGAAGCACAAAATTTTTCTATATAAGTATCTGCGGTTTCAGTATAGGATGTATAGTAAACTGAAAGCTTTTGATTTAATTTTTCTTCATAACTAGGGGTTTTCTGATAATGAGAATCAAAAACAATTTTTGACTCTAAACCCTTATAACCCGTATAATTGACTAAACTTTCTATGAGGGATTCCCTAGCGTGTTCTAGCCCATTTTTGTCTCTAATACATTTAAGCGAATGCCATGTTCCAATTATGTTGTAGCCATCTACCAACAAGATAGCTTGAGAATTTATAGAAACCATTTTCCTGCATATATATTTTACTAAAGGTCATTTTGATGATGTCATAATGGTAGATTTTAACAAAAATTAAAGATTTTTGCTGTATCCATTTCTACTAATTTTTCAAAATGCCCTATGAATATCAAGGAAATGATTAATTGTGAAATACTTTACAGTCTTGCAATAAAACTTAATATTACAAAAAACAGTATTATGAGGTTTTTTAAGTTCCGAATTATGTTAAGACTGTTTTAATTCCAAGTCAAATTGGTATCTTTCTTTGGCTTTTCGATCGCAATAAGCAACCAAATTTTCTAATTCTGAAGGGGAGTCCACTTCAATTATTTTCCCGCCAATTTGATCAAATTCCTCATTGGTGTTCGATCGCCACATTTGCTGTACTTTAATTTTAAGATCATTTCCAAGAATTTCATTTTCTCTAGCTTGACTCAAAATAATTTCAAATTCAGAGTCTTGAGGAAAATCTTTATTAACAATAATTTGAATACCCGTAGGGGTTAAATCAAGGGTAAAACCTAAGAATTTACCTTGAGAATCTAAAACTCGACAAACAGCTAAGACACGGCGATAATTTCGTTGTTCATTAATTTGAGTCATAGTTAAATTATCTTTTAAATTAGGGTGATTTATTTATGGTAAAAATGTCAATTAAATTAATTCCAGATGACTTTATTGTAACTCTCAAGAGTCTTTTTCTGATGATTCGGAACTATTTTCTGGAGAAGGAGTAGGGGGTGCAGGAGATGGTGTGGGAGATGTATCTATTTCCAAAGTTTTCGGAGATGGTGTAGGCGCTGTTTCTATTTCCAAGGTTTTTGGAGATGATGCCGAAGGATTAGGAATTTCGGGTTTAACTTCCGCAGGTTTTGGCGCGACGGGAGGAGCAACCACAGTAGGCTTAGGAGCTACAGGCTTAGATTCTATTTCTAACTCTTGGGAAGGAGTAACATTTTCTTGAGGAATATTAATAACATTAGATTCCTTTTCTTCTTTAGGAATGGTAACGGTTGCGGGAGGATTAGAGGTATTATTAGAATTATTCGAGGGAGTAGAAGTGCTAGGGGAAGGAATATTAGAATTGGAATTTACGGAAGGATTATTTCTGAGACTATCCACAGAAAGAGTCGGGCAAATTCCAGCATTATAGCTATAATTTACATAAACATGGTAAGCCTTATTTGCTCCTGTTTCATTGGCAAAACCATGATTTCTAATTTGTCTTAAGGCTTGATCATTAAATAAAGGATAACCTGAACTTTTGATTAATTGGGTATTAACTACACTTCCTGCGGAATCAACTGTTACTCCATAGGCGGCAGTGCCTTCCAATTTGCCCACACAAGCATCTTTAGGATAAACACCACTTAAAGTTAATTGTTTAGGGGTAACGTTTTGAACTTCTTTTGCCCATGTAATATAGTTCCTTCTCGCTTCTTCATCGCTAGTGTTTGCCGTGTCTTTTTGGAGTTTTGCAACTAAATTATTTTGTCTTTGAAAGGCTAAAGGTTCATCATTTTCTCCTCGAATGACAGGAGTATAGTCAACTCTACCATTAATCACATCCCTAGGATTAGCACTAATTTCTACTTGGGAATCAGCAAATATTTGTTGTCTAAGGATTGATTCTTCAGGGGTAATAGTTCTTTCTTGGGTCGGGTCTGCGGTAATATCAATTACATTACCTTCTTTTGGGGTGTTAAAGTCGATCGACGGGGGGGGCAATGCCGCAATAGCATTATAATTGACGGGGGGAGGAGGGGGGAGTTGTGTGGGAGTAGGAATAGAGGGAGTAGGAAGATAAAAATTATCGTAGTTAGTTGAATAATTAATGGGAGGAAGGTTAGACGCTGGGGGTAACGAAGGAGGAGCAGGTAAATTTGCTAGTAGGTTATTGTCAAAAACAGGCATGGGGAAATCAGCCATAGGAGGAGGAGATGGTATCTCTAAAGCTGACAGGGGTATGGTAGGTAAGGAAGTATCTCCCGAAGGTAAGTTATTGAGACTATCCCAATTAAAAGAAGCGTTTGGGGTTAAACTAGGTAATCTTGTTTGTTCAATGGCGTTTAATTGAACTACTGGTGTATTTGATAAATTATTACTGGTATTATTATTTTTATCCTGCCAATGGGGGAAAACTACGGTAAAAAATACACCATGAAAGGCGATCGAAGTTAAGAGAGGCCAGTTAATTTCTTTGATTACTTTACCTGCATTGGCTTGTAATGATAATGTTTTAGAACTCGTAGTTGTCACCATAATTCTTCTTAATTTTTTTTCCTATCGTATTGTATCAACTTTAACTCTTAACTTGCATTTTTAATTTGATTCCTTTACTGACTATAGCTTAAGAAGATAGGAAACATCACTCAATTCTTAAATTCATCATCTATAATGAAAATTATAAAGAAATATTAAGAAAAATATGAGTAAAGTTAACTTAGCTGAAATATCCAATAAATTAGACAGTAGCAATTCTAAAGATAGACTCCTCGCCCTTGCATCCCTAAGAGAAGTTAGTGCAGAGGATGCTGTGCCTCTGATTATCAAAGTTATCGATGATGAAATTTTACCAGTTCGATCGATGGCAGTGTTTGCGTTAGGGGTGAAAAAAACTGAGAAATGTTTACCTATCTTAGTAAAATTATTAGAAACCGATCCTGATTATGGTATTCGTGCCGATGCGGCGGGGGCGTTAGGTTACTTAAAAGATATTAGAGCATTTGAACCCTTAGTTCGATCGTTTTATGAAGATACAGAATGGTTAGTCAGATTTAGTGCGGCTGTATCATTAGGTAACTTGGGAGATATTAGAGCAAAACAAGTATTATTAGAGGCTTTACATAGTGGAGAAACAGTTTTACAACAAGCGGCTATCTCGGCATTAGGGGAGATAAAAGCGGAAGATTGTATTGAAGAAATCTTAGTTTTTGCCCAATCTGAAGACTGGTTAATTCGTCAAAGATTAGCGGCTTCTTTAGGTAATTTTCATACCGCAAAAAGCATTTCTGCTTTAAAATTTTTAGCAAAAGATGCCAATCCGCAAGTGTGCCAAGCGGCAAGTTATTCTTTAGAGAAAATTAATGCTTCTATCTAATCTCAATTCGATATAAAATTGTTAGTTAAGGTAGGTAGAGAAAACACTTCGACTAACAATTTATTCTACTTAGGGTTTGCTGAAAAAGTATTTTGATGAAGAGAGGGAAAAGGGAAAAGGGAAGAGTGAATAAATGACAAAAATCAAGGTTTTGAGTTCTTGCATTGATATATAATTACAAAAATGTTTTAAATAAAATTTAGTAAAAAATGCTCAGTTTTTCAGTAAAAATTGTGAAAATTGAACACTTTTTATTTGATGTAGTATGTCCAAATCATCGATTTTAATAGTCTTCTGATTTATTCAGCAAACCCTACTTAAAGAGCCATAATTTCATATCATTAAACATCTTTTTTCGTAACTCGATCGAGAATTTCTAACATCTTTGCTTGTCTATCTTCCACATCTTCTAAACGGCGATAATAATCCGCTTGAATTTCCCAAAAATTAGCCTGAGAAGCAGAAAGTCTCGACATCCATTCATACATTTGTTTTCGATCTTTTTTCCCTTCTTCTTTTAACTCTGTCAAACTATGACTTAAGGCTTGAATTGCTTTAGCATTCGATGCTATTAGTTGTTTAAGTTCTTCATCACTCATAATTATAAAAATCTCATTATCAACAATATATTGATTTTAACACAAAGATATAATTGTAGGGTGGGCATTGCCCACCAATATTTTTACCTATAGAAAAGCATCATTTTAATATTTAGATAATTACGAAGACTTATTTTAAAAATATCAAAATAACGAGGGAATTTTTTTTGTAAATAAGTAAGAGAAAAACCTAACTTATTCCGTCACTTTGTTACTTTTAATCATCATCATTTGTAAGCCTAACCAACCAATTACAATATAAGCGATCGAAAGCATTAAACTATTAATAGAAGTGCGTAAACTTTGTTTTAAAGCTACGGATTGAGCCTTTTTAATTTCATTATTTTCTACTTCTTTAAGTTCATTTTGCAATCTAGTTTCAACCTCTTGAAGTTTCGCTTTTAATTCTTCAGGTTTTTGAGACAAATCTAACATCTGTTGTAGTTGATCTCTTTGACTGGTAAGTAACTCTAACTGTTGGGGTTCAAGCTGTTGACCTTGTATTACTCCCCCCGCATTAATTACTTGATTTCTTTGCTCGATTTCTTGTTTTAATTGTTCAGGATTTTTGGCGATCGCATCCAATTGTGCCACAAAACCCTGTATTTGTGCCTGTTGTTGTGATACTTTTTGATTAATTTGAGCCATTAATTCACCACTGACACTATTCATATTTCCTAGATGTAAGGGTACTAATAGTAAGAAAATTAAACCCAAAATACTAGAAATTATAAACACAGGTAATCTAATTATTTGTAATGATTTACCATTAATATTATTATCATAAATCCACCATCCTATTAATAATAAAGAAATTCCAACTAACGGTACAATACCTCGATCGACTAAACTATTCGTAATATTTATTTGCCAACCTTGCTCCTGAAATTGTAACGGAAAAACTAAAAATAAATAATCAATTAAAGAAGAAATTAATAAAATTCCTCCCACTAAACTTAAACAAAGACTGATAAAACTAGAATTAATTTTCATAAATATTATTATAGTGAACAATAAATAGTGAACTACCAACAGTGAATATTGTCAATTAATTTTAATTAATTTTTCTGGGCAAAACTCCTATATAAATCCTGTGCAATATTAGAGGTTACAAGATGTTCGATCGAACCGCCGAATTTAGCAATTTCTTTGACGACACTACTACTGACAAAACTTAACTCTGTATTAGTCGCTAAAAAAATAGTTTCAATGTGAGACTCTAAAGTTTTATTGATATGTGCCATTTGTAATTCTTGTTCAAAATCGGACATTACTCTTAAACCTCTTAACAAAACTCCCGCTTGTTTTTTCTTCGCATATTCTACCGTTAAACCCGAAAAACTATCCACTTCTATATTATCAATATTTTTGGTACATTCTTTAATTTGTGAAACTCGTTTTTCCACAGTAAAAAGAGGAGTTTTATTAGGATTTTTTAACACAGCAACAATCACTTTTTCAAATAAAATACTACTGCGTTTAATTAAGTCAATATGCCCTAAAGTAATAGGATCGAAACTACCCGGATAAATAGCAATCATAAATAATATCTTATAAGGTTAATCTAAAATAATCCTTAATTAATAAGGTACACAAACAATCCGAAAACTAAAACTATACTATAATAAAATGATAGATGTTTTTCTCAAAAATAATCGGAGGATAAGTGTCTGCAAAAGATATTTGTCATGAAGCAATAAAAAATGCTCTGCTTAAAGATGGTTGGCGAATCATAGCCGATCCCTATACAATTAAATTTCAAGAGGTTCAATTATTTGCCGACTTGTTAGCAGATAAAACATTAGAAATTGAAAAAAATGGGCAGAAAATAGTTGTTGAAGTGAAAAGTTTTATAAGTCGCTCCGTAATGCGTGAATTTGAAACGGCTTTAGGACAATATATAATTTACCGCATTTTTTTAAAAAAGATTCTTCCAGATAGTAAAATTTACTTAGCACTCAGCAAAAATATTTATAAGTCTTTCTTTCTTAAAAAAGCGATTTCTTTAATCATTGAAGAAACTAATTTATCTCTAATTGTTGTTGATTTGAATAAAGAGGAAATAATTAAATGGATAAATTAACTAATTATCGTCATCTAATAACTAAAATCTTGACAGAATATCAAGAATTATCCAGTAAAACCCCCAATCCTTCGGGAATTGATAGTGTATTGGCATTGGATGAAAAACGAGATCAATATCTTTGGATGCAAACAGGTTGGCATGATGACGAAAAAATTAGGGGAATTTCCGTGTATATTCGCATTAAAAATCAGAAAATCTATATTGAAGAAGATTGGACAGAAGAAGGAATTGCTACAGAATTATTAAGAGAAGGTGTGCCTAAAGAAGATATTGTATTAGCTTTTCATGATCCTGAAACTCGTAAATATACGGATTTTGCGGTTGCTTAAAGTTGTTTAAATTTATGGAAAAAAGTCATTTTAAAAAATACAGGCAAAATGCCTGTTATACGGTTAGACTATAAACTATTAAGCTGATTTGGGGCTTAAAGTTAACATGATATTATTCATACTATTATATAAATCTTCTCTACTGTGAAAACCCTCTAATCGATGGATAACTTCTCCCCTATTAATTAATAATAAAGTAGGTAAATTTCGCAACCGATAACTATTAGCTAAAGACAAATTTTGATCTGCATTAATACTAACTATTTTTAGTTGTTCTTGCCATTCTGATTGTATCTTATTTAAAATGGGATTTAACATTAAACACAATCCACACCAAGGCGCCCAAAAATTAACTAACACAGGTTGAGATGACTGTAAAACTTCTTGATTAAAGGTTGTTTGAGTGACTGAAATCATAATTGTTTTTAAAATAATTTGGTTAGAAAAAAGTTATTAAAATTGGAATTGTTAAATAATCTAAAGAAATAGAGTACTTCTTTATGATTTGTTACTGAAAAAATTGTTTAAAAAAGGTTGATATAAAAAATTGTTAAAGATTGTCAAGACTGGTTTCTAAATAATTAATTTATCGGTGAAACATTTTAAGTAAGTGAGTAAAATTAATTGTCTATTTACATTTTGTTCGGCAAAAGGCAATATGGTATTGAGAAAATTTTATTAATTTCAAAGTCCACAATCTATTTTGCCTGAGTACTTATTAATTCGTCTCTCATATCTTAATTCTATCTTGATTTAACGTGATCCCCCATAATTATCTTCATTTACCAAAAAAAATTATGAAGACAACAGAGAAGGAAAACTAAAAATACTTCATTACTTCTTACTTGTTACTCATTACTCATTACTCATTACTTTAAAAACTCACTCTTGCAGTAGCTATCATTAACCAAGGGTGTAACCACCAGAATAAGAAAATAAAACCAATAACTCCTGCATAAGCTGGTTTAATAAATTCCTTGATGTCTAGTTTCTGTCGCCCGTCTAATATTGCCAACATTGGTATAATAGATGTTCTTTCTTTCACTTTCAGGAAGGCTTCACCGTAACGTTTTGTTAAGCGTCGATCGCCATGCCATACAGCAAAGATATGATGAGCTATTAAGCCAAAGGATGTGACTAAGGTAAAAGTTGTACCAAGCCAGAGACTATGGGCGATACACCAAATAACTTGCCCTACCATCTGAGGATGACGGGAAATGCGAATAATCCCAGTTTCGTAGAGATGTACTTCTGGTTTAGCAATAGCGGCAATCTCCAATAAGTTAAAGGTAGCAGGATAAAGAAAAATAAAGGAAAGAAAGGAGAGTATCCACACAGTAGTTTTAACCCCTTGAATATCTTGTACTTGCCACAAAACCAAACCTTCGTAACGATGGTTAAAAAAGTAGATGATGAGAATAGTAGCGAGGGGAATACTGACTAAGGCGAATAAAACTCTGTATAATCTCGCGCCAATTTTGGATTCTCCCCACATTCTTAACCCTGCTAAACCACTGTGGGCGATGGCAAATATCAATAGTAAACCAATCATGATAAAATGACTAGGGGTTAACCAACTCGGTAGGGTAAAGGGTGATAATTGTGCCATTAAATCCAAGTTAGAAAAATTGATCATTTTTGCGTCAAAGTGGTGCATAGAGTCTATACTTAGGAAATAGAAAATATAATTAATACTTATTTTATTGTTTAATTAAATCTTATCAATGATGGTGTCAAAAATTGATCCCTCAATGGTTAGAGTCTAAATTTTCTGGTTAGAAATTTAAACAAACAATTCCCGTTATTACTTATTCATCAAATATATGTCAGATATTCCTTTCTCTCTTGATCAATTACGGATTTTAAAAGCTATTGCTGACGAAGGTAGTTTTAAGCGAGCGGCGGATAGTTTATTTGTCTCTCAACCTGCCATTAGTTTACAAATCCAAAATCTCGAAAAACAATTAGCTGTACCTTTATTTGACAGGGGAGGAAGGAAGGCTCAATTAACGGAGGCTGGTAATTTACTTCTTGCCTACGGCGAAAAAATTATTACCCTTTGTCAAGAAACCTGTCGTGCGATCGAAGACTTACAGAATCTTCAGGGTGGTACTTTAATTGTGGGTGCTTCTCAAACTACTGGTACTTATTTACTACCGAGAATGATTGGCTTGTTTCATCAAAAGTACCCTTATGTTAGTGTGCAGTTACAGGTCCATTCTACTCGGCGCACTTCTTGGGCGGTGGCAAATGGGCAGGTTGATTTGGCAATTATTGGCGGTGAAGTGCCTTCAGAGTTACACGACATTCTGGAAATTATCCCCTATGCACAAGACGAGTTGGCTTTGATTATACCACCTAATCATCCTTTTGCTGAACAGGAAACCATTGCTAAGGAGGATTTATATAACCTTAATTATATTACTTTAGACTCTCAGTCCACAATTCGCAAGGTTTTAGATCAAGTTTTGAGTCGTTGTGATATTAATACGGGTGAGTTAAAGGTGGAAATGGAGTTAAATTCGATCGAAGCCATTAAAAACGCTGTACAATCAGGCTTAGGTGCGTCTTTTGTGTCGGTGACAGCCATTGAAAAAGAGTTGAAAATGGGTATCATTCACCGCGCCCATATCGAAGGAGTAGAAATTCAGCGCACTTTATCGGTGATAGTTAATTCTAACCGTTATCGATCGAAAGCGGCGGAGGCATTTATTAAGGAGATATTACCCCAGTTTTCTAGTGACAATTATATGCTATCGATCGAGCAATTATCCAAGAAAGATAAGACATTTTTAGACAAATCTGTGGAAATAGTCAATGATGAGTAAAAATTAACAATTAATAATTAACAATTAACAATTATTCACTATTCATTAGTTCTTACTACGAACCAACTATTTATAATTACCTATTCAAAATAGATTAATTATTTACTTTACTGAATGACAAAAAAGTGTAACAATGGGTTATTAATTGCAGTAAATTAAAGAATCAATATAATTAATATGACCACTAGCCCATTTTATCAAGGAATCCAATATTTTAGCGAAGAATACCCGCATTTTAACGAATATGGTCAAGAAAACGCCATTTTAGAAGATAAAACTGCTATTTCCTCTCCTTCAGACAAAAAAGCCGTTTATCAAACCCTTCTTGCTTCTGATGCTTTGCGTTATCTTACCCTTCATGTTACCGCTAGTAAAGAATCAGGACACCCTGGCGGTTTCGCTAGTTGTGCCGAAGTTATCGCCTCCCTTGTCATGTTAGGGCATAAAAACCTTATCACGGAAGTGGGACATCATGCCCCCGGATTCTATAGTACTGTATTCCTCGATCGATCCCTCGAAAAAATGGGCATTTATACCGTAGAAGATATGAGTAGCCGTTTTCGGGAAATGCACGGGCTTTTAGGGCATTTATCAGGACAAATACCCGGATTACTCAATCCTGCGGGACCTCTTGGGCAAGGACAGCATTTTGCTATGGCTGGTGCGAAATTACACCCCAATACGCTCTTTCCTGTCACCATTGGCGATGGTGGATTAGGTGAGCCTTATATTATGAGTAGTTTTGGACACTTCAATACAGCTTATCCCCAAGCTACCAACTTTTTACCTATCTTAGTATGGAATGGGTACTCCCAAGAACACCATAGTATGGTATCCACCAAAACTAACGAGGAAATGATAGCTTATTGGCACGGTAACGGTTTTAAAGAAGTAATCCTCGTCAACGCTAAAGACTTCGATGACGCTAACCAAGAGGGTGAATATGTGGACAGTACGAAGTTTTCCTTCGAGAAACGCTTAGAATTTACTCAAGCTGTCTTAGAAGCCACCGATAAAGCCAGTAAATCTGCCTTGGGAGGCACTTTAACGGTTTTAATCATTAAACAACTAAAAGGAGCAGGAGTCCACAAACGAGGTTCACAATCCCATAACCTTTACCCCGGTGATAGTTTAGAAAAAGATTATATCGTCTCCGCCCTCCAAGAAAGAGCTTTGACGAAAGAGGCATGGGAATTAGTGCGTAGTAACTTTGTTCGTGCCAATGGTGGCTCAAATGCAGAAAAAGCCGTCACCGAATCAGTTTTACCTCTTCCCGATTTAGGCACTTTACCCTTAACCGAGTATCCTTTAGGAGAGAAAAAAGTGGCTACTACCGCTATGGGTGAAATTGTAGTTCATGTCGGTAAAAATGATCCTAACTTCGTAGTCACTAACGCCGATGGTAACGCCGCATCAGGAATCAATAATATTAACGTAGGCTTAAAAATCGTTCACCCCACCGTAGATAATACATATTATCAAGAACCTCAAGGACAAGTTTATGAGCCTTTAAGTGAAGATGCCTGTGCTGGTTTAGCCGTTGCCTTATCGCTTTTTGGTGCAAGAACCTTATGGTGTTCTTACGAATCATTTGCAATAAATGGCTTACCAATTTGGCAAACCGTAACTCAGGCTATGGCGGAATTGAGACGGGAAACCCCTTCTACGATTACCTTATTCACCGCAGGAGCATTAGAGCAAGGGCGGAACGGTTGGACACACCAACGCCCTGAAATCGAGAACTATTTTGCCGCTATGATGCGTAATGGGAACGTTTTCCCCCTCTTTCCTTGCGATGCTAACAGTATTCAAGTTTGTTATGAATGGGCGTTGTCCACTAGCAATAAGGGAATTACTATTACTGCAAGTAAGTCGCCATTACCAATTTTAACCACTTTTGAGCAAACCAGAGAAGCCTTAGAAAAAGGCGGAGTTATCCTCCACGAATCCGAAGGAAGCAAAAAAATCGTTTTCCCTGTTATCGGTGATATGACGTTAATTCCTGTGTTTGAAGCGGCGAAAACCTTAGAAGCCGAAGGCTATGGAGTGCGTATCGTTTCTGTTATCAATCCTCGCCGTTTGTATCGTGCCAGTGATGTGGCTTGGGATAGTTGCACTGTCAAAGATGATGGTTTTCTTGATGATGCAGGATTTGAGGCGTTATTCGGGGGCGATGTGGTTATCGGGGTAACTGGTGGCACAAGTGCCATGTTAGAGCCTATTATGTTGCGTAGTAACGCAAAACGAGATACTTTTGCTTGGAAACGAGGTGAAACCACTGCTAGTGCAGGGCAATTAATGGCGTTTAACGGTTTAACTGCTGAGGCTTTTGTCACCAGAGGGAAACAATTAGCTTGATAATTACATTTTTGGTGGGGATTGGGCTGAAAATTTTTCAGCCCCTACAATTTTGATGTCATTTTCTTTGTAGGGTTTGAATATTGTTTAACCCTTCTTCATGCCAAAAACGTTCAATTTTTTTAGACATCTCCAAAAATTATTTTTAATTGTTTCGTAGTAAGGGCTTCAGCCCTTAAAATCTTAATTAATGGAGAAGTCTATTACTTGTAAATTTCCATTCCTACACAAGAACATACTAAATTTCGATCGCCATAGGCGTTATCAATGCGCCCCACAGTAGCCCAAAATTTATGTTGTTGACTATAAGTATCAGGATAACCTGCAACCTCTCGACTGTAAGGGTGACTCCAATCACTCGACATCAAGCTAAAAGCTGTATGAGGAGCATTTTTTAACATATTATCCTCAGAATCCATAGTACCATTTTCGATCGAGCTAATTTCCTCACGAATACTAATCATAGCATCGCAGAATCGATCGAGTTCAGATAAAGACTCACTTTCCGTAGGTTCGATCATCATTGTACCAGCAACAGGCCAAGACATGGTAGGTGCATGAAAACCGTAATCGATTAAACGTTTAGCAACGTCTTCCACCTCAATATTCGCAGTTTTGCGCAAAGGGCGTAAATCAATGATACACTCATGGGCAACCAAACCAGACTTACCCGTAAACAGAATAGGATAATGGGGAGCAAGACGATGAGCGATATAATTGGCATTGAGAATAGCGATTTTTGTGGCTTCCGTTAAGCCTTCCCCTCCCATCATGGCAATATACATCCAAGAAATAGGCAAAATACTAGCACTTCCCCAAGGCGCAGCCGAAACCATCCCCATGGATTCCTCTTTACTTCCCCCCTTACTAACAGACTCCTCTGTATTTCCCCCCTTACTAAGGGGGGTTAGGGGGGATAAATCTTCATTAAGGGGGGTTAGGGGGGATTCAGTAGAAGGTAAAAAAGGCACTAAATGAGGCATTACGCCGATCGGACCTACACCCGGACCTCCACCACCATGAGGGATACAGAAGGTTTTATGTAAGTTTAGGTGACATACATCAGCACCAAAATCTCCGGGGCGACATAAACCAACTTGGGCATTCATATTCGCACCATCGAGATATACTTGCCCTCCAAAACTGTGAATGATACCGCAAATATCTTTGATGCCTTCCTCAAAAACTCCGTGAGTAGATGGATAAGTCACCATCAGCGCAGCTAATTTGTCTTGATATTTTTCTGCTTTTGCCTTCAAATCTTCCATGTTAATATCCCCTTGAGTATCACATTTGACGGGGATAACCTTTAAACCACACATCACCGCACTAGCAGGATTTGTGCCGTGCGCAGATTCAGGAATTAAACAGATATTTCGATCGAAATCTCCTCGACTATCGTGGTATTTACGGATAACTTGTAACCCTGCATATTCTCCCTGTGAACCAGCATTGGGTTGTAAAGAGATACCTGCAAACCCCGTAATTTCTGCTAACCATGTTTCTAATTGCGAGAATAACTCTTGATAGCCTTGAGTTTGAGATAAAGGTGCGAAGGGATGAATACTATTAAATTCTGCCCATGTAACTGGTAACATTTCCGCAGTGGCATTAAGTTTCATGGTACACGAACCTAAAGCAATCATGGAAGTAGTCAGAGATAAATCTTTACTCTCCAGACGATGTAAATAGCGTAATAACTCCGTTTCCGAGTGATACTGATTAAATACGGCTTCCGTGAGATAACGGCTTTGTCGTTGCAAATTAGAAGGAATACCCACGCTATCTAAATCCCTGTGGTTTGTAGTAAGGGCTTCAGCCCTTGTTTTCCAATTATTATCCGCAAAAATCGCTAAAATTTCTTGAACATCTTTAAGGGTAGTAGTCTCATCAAGACTAATCGAAATTGAATTTTTGTTATAACGGAAGTTGATTAATTTTGCTTCAGAGTTTGATCGAACCTTGTCAAAATTGACATTTTCAATAGTAATAGTGTCGAAAAAGTATTGAGATTTGATTTTATAGCCTTTTTCAGCTAAACTTTGAGCTAAAATTTTTGTCAATTTATGAACTCTTAAAGCAATATTTTTAATGCCTTTTTCGCCATGATAAACCGCATAGGCTGAAGCAATGACAGCTAATAAAACTTGAGCCGTACAAATATTACTGGTTGCCTTATCTCTACGAATATGTTGCTCCCTTGTCTGCAAAGCAAGTCTTAAGGCAGGATTACCATGGACATCTTTGGAAATGCCGACAATGCGCCCCGGCACTTGTCGCTTATACTCATCTTTAGTCGCAAAAAAGGCGGCATGGGGTCCACCATAACCTAATGGTACACCAAAACGTTGCGTATTTCCTACTGCAATATCAGCATTTAATTCACCGGGGGATTTTAACAAGGCAAGACTTAATAAATCACAGGCTAAAGTAACAATCCCTTTTTGTTGATGAATTTGCTCAATGATATTACTATAGTCGTAAATTGTGCCGTCTGAAGCAGGATATTGAAATAAAGCTCCAAAAATGGGAGTATTAAAGTCAAAAGTCTGGGGATTATCAATAATTAGCTCAATATCTAAATATTTTGCCCTAGTTTTGATAACTTCGATCGTTTGAGGGTGACAGTTGACATCTACAAAAAAGTAATTCGATTTATGCTTAGTTACGGCATAACTCATCGTCATGGCTTCGGCGGCGGCGGTAGCTTCATCTAACAAGGAAGCGTTAGCAATTTCTAACCCCGTCAAATCGATAATCATAGTTTGGAAGTTAAGTAAGGCTTCCAGTCTTCCTTGCGCAATTTCTGGTTGATAGGGAGTATAAGCGGTGTACCAATTAGGGTTTTCGAGGATATTTCTTTGGATAACCGCAGGGGTGATGCAGTTATAATAACCCATGCCAATATAAGAACGATACACTTTATTTTGCAGTGCGATCGACTTTAACTGATTTAATGCCTGAGTTTCTGTGAGGGGTTGGGGTAAGTTAAGGGGGTTATGTAAACGAATAGACTCAGGTACAGCAGTATTAATCAAACTATCAAGACTGTCATAGCCTAGAGTTTCTAACATCAATTGTTGCGCAGTTCGATCGATTCCCAGATGACGATGTTTAAAAGTATCTTCAGTAATCAAAGAATCAAACTTAGAGGGGTGTATGTCATTATTTTCTACAACGGAGGGAGAGGTTATATTTTCTAAATCTAGCATGGGCTGACGGCAGTTATTAATATTGATATTTCTTAATATATCTTAACTTAATTAATAACAATACCTGTCATTCGTTATTCACTCCAAACCTCCATAACTAGATGAATGATTCATCAAATTAATATTTTGTATGGGATTATCGACAATACCTATATTATTTACTGGTAAATTTAATTTATTTTGAGAATTTGTCATAGAAAATATATTGTCATTTGTTATGGCTATAACACTGATTGAACCAATGCTCGATCGAAAAGTACCAGGATTAACGTGTTCAATCATTAAGCGTGTGCCTATCATACCATCTATTGGTTGATGAATAATAGATTGTACAGTAGCAGAAATAGAAGTATTATTCATTCTCGTTTCTGTATAACTACCAGACATCACAACTTGTCCATGGGCAATATTCGCACTGAATAATAACCAGAAGGTACTTATTAAACTGAAAATAGAGGGAATCGATTTTAAAGTTTTCATTTTCCCTTCTCCTTTACTTATTTATCTATATCTTCATTATAGGTATTTAAAATATTTATGTAAACCTAGAAAATACTCAATATTTTTTCTTTATTTTTTCAGTAAATATGCTGATTATTTTTTATATTTATCAAAGAATTTACATAAAATCTAATATTCATTCCTATTGAAATAACCTTAATAAAATATTTTATATTTTTTGTTTAAAATATAAATAGAATATGCCAATCCTTTGACACAATCAATTATTAGAAAAAACATCGAAGATATTATCCCAAATATTCTCTTGCCTTTTACGATAAAATAACTTACACAACTTAAATAGAAGTACTATATAATCAATAAAACTTAACTTTTTTACCTAAGTGATAAACTATAAATAGATGTTGATTTTAAGGATAGTATTAACTTATAGTTATAGCAATTTTAGATGATAGAGGAATTGCGAAAAAAGTATTTTGATGAAGGCTAGAGACAGAAGAAACACTTGAAAATACTTGAATTATTCAAAAAAAATGGACAAGCCACCTCCCCCTGAGCGCTACGGCTCAAGAAAAGGTGGCTTTTATTTTATACCTCTATTATAACTTTGAATTTTGTGATTTGTCAAGTATTTTGATTAAATTTTGTGATTTTTTTCTCAATCTCGATCGAACCCTCATTAAATATCAAGTTATGACAATTATTAAGCTAGTTAAAAAACTAATAAGGTTAAAATTAAGGAGAATTAAACATTAAGATTAATTTCTTTTTTCGTAAAAGGTAAATCATCATTAATCGCCTTGATTTCCTCGATCGAACCTTGATTAATTTCATCGATATAATGACGTAAAATACTGCTCATGCGAGGGTTATAAAAACGGTGCATACTATGATTTGCAGTAGCAGGAAAACCGCGCCTACGTTTGTGAGAGCCACCAGCCCCCGGATCATACATTTTAATACCTTCAGCGATGCCCCACTCGATGGGTTTATAGTAACAAGCCTCAAAATGCAAACAGTCATATTCAGCTAAACTGCCCCAATATCTACCGTATAAATTCTCATCTTTTCTGATACAAAAAGACATTCCCACGGGAATATGATCATTATCTTCTCTATGGGCAACCACTAACATTAATCGATGACTATAGTTAGGATAAAGTTGTTCAAAAAATTGTTTATTTAAGTACTTACTTCCCCAATAAAATTTATCGCAAGTATTGCTATAAAACTTGTAGATATAAGGGTATAAATAATGAGGAATTTCATCTCCTACCAAATTTTTTGTCACTAAATTAGCCTTAAGAACAGCCTTTCTTTCTCGTTTAATATTTTTACGTTGATCAGAGGTAAATATTTTTAAATAATCATCGAAATTATTAAAGTTTTTATTACTCCAAATATAACTGTGGTGCATCCAAGCAGTAAAGCCAAATTGACTAATAACAGTTTGCCATTGAGGATCAACAAATAAGAAATTACAACCAGACAAATTATTTTTTATGCAAAAATGATCAATTTCATTTACCATCATTTCGGTAATTTTCAACTCGTCTTCATCCTCTGCAATTAAGAAGCGATAACCCACGGCAGGAGTAAAAGGAGTCATACCCAACAACTTGGGATAGTATTGGATACCTAAACGATGTGCTAAATCTGCCCATTGATGATCAAACACAAATTCACCGTAACTGTGACCTTTGATGTATAATGGGGCAGCAGCCACTAAAGTTTGATGATGCCACACCGTTAAATGACAAGGTTGCCACCCCGTGCGTGGTTTAACACTTCCAGAGGTTTCTAAATTATGTAACCATTCCCACTCTAAAAAAGGAGTCGCAAGGGGTAACGCCATAGCATCCCAAGCGGTTTGAGGAATTTCTGCTATTTTTTCGTGCCAACGGAGGGTATAAGGAGAATCGTTTTTTTTGCCAAAAAGTTGTTCAATCATAAAACTCTATCGATCGAAGATGATATAATGGGGTTTCTCTTAATTTTAGGATGCAATTTTATTTTTTATGGAAGTAATACCCGCCATTGATTTATTAGCAGGGCGTTGTGTGAGATTATATCAAGGGGATTATCAACAGTCTCAAGTTTTTCATGAGAATCCTTTAGAAGTAGCTTTACAATGGGAATCTCAAGGCGCTACCCGTTTACACTTAGTGGATTTAGATGGTGCAAAAGAAGGCACAACCATTAATTTAGATGCCATCGCCTCCATTGTGCAACATTTATCTATCCCTGTACAAGTAGGGGGGGGATTGCGCGATCGAACTGCTGTTGCTAGACTATTTGAATTAGGGGTAGAAAGAGCAATAGTCGGTACTGTAGCCATAGAAAACCCAGAGTTAGTACAAGAATTATGCGAAACCTATCCCTATAAAATCGCTGTCGGAATTGATGCGCGTAACGGGAAAGTTGCCACCAAAGGGTGGTTAGAAACATCCACAGTAGAGGCAACGGATTTAGCCCAACAAATATCTGACAAAGCCGCCGCCATTATCTATACTGATATTAGCCGAGATGGTACTTTAGTTGGTCCTAACCTCGAATCTTTAAGGGAATTGGCACAAATATCGAAAATTCCTGTTATCGCTTCGGGCGGTATTAGCTGTTTGACGGATTTACTTAGTCTGTTATCCTTAGAATCTTTGGGCGTAACGGGTGTTATTGTCGGCAAGGCTCTTTATACTGGTAAACTTGATCTTAAAGAAGCTATCGGTTCGATCGATAATGGGCGATTACAAGATGTTATTATAGGCAATACCAGAATCGTTTAAAATTAAGTATTAGGTGTCAATTAATAACACGCTGTGTAATAAATGACACGTCTAATAATTTCCCGTTCAATAAATTGAACTCTAAATTTTTCAAACGGTTAATATTATTCATTATTCACTATTCACTATTCACTATTCACTATTCACTATTCCCTATTCCCTATCTTCATCAAAAAACTTTTTAACAACCCCTAAATATGAGTGTCAAAGTAAAATTTTTACCCGATGATGTCACAGTTATAGCAGAAGTTGGTGAACCTTTGTTAGAAGTTGCCAAGCGAGGAGGTGTTTTTATTCCCACGGGTTGTGTTATGGGTTCATGCCATGCCTGTGAAGTAGAATTAGAAGATGGTACTCCTATTTGTGCCTGTATTAGTGCCATTCCTCCTGATACCAAAGAGTTTATCATTAATCTCTATTCCGATCCTGTATGGTAATTTAAGAATGCAAAATTGAGAATAAATGTTCATTTTGGTATATTTTTCTGATGGGGTTGGGCTTAATATATTAAGCCCCTACATTTTTTTAATTCTTAATTCTTAATTCTTATCTAACGGCTTCGAGAAGACGAGAATAATAAAAATTAGTGCTAGTCATATCTGTACGTTTGATTTGAAAGCCATTATCTTGCAGGATTTTGACAATATCTTCCTCTTTGTGTTGATAGGCACGGGTAGTTTTACTCGGACCGGGAAAAAATTCACCAATGCGCTTTAAAATGGTTAAAAAGAAGGTTTTAGGAGCAAAACTCAAAATTAAACGAGATTTAGCTAAAGATGACAAGTGTTTAATCATCTGAGCGGCTTCTTCTGTGGGATAATGTATCAATACGTCTAAACAAATAACAGTATGATATTCTCCCCTAATAGATTCTAAATCTTGTACCCCTAACCTAATGTTACGGGGATTTGTCATTACTTGTTTGATTCTTTCGGCGGCTTCTCCTACCATTTTACTAGAGATGTCACTGGCAAAAATAATAGCACCTTCTTGGGCTAAGGGAATAGTTAAACTACCAACACCACAACCCGCATCGCAGATAGTAAGATTCGCTAAATTACCATCTTCTTTTAACCAATTTACTACTTTATCGATCGTCTGTTGATGCCCTTCCCTAATGTCTAATTGCACTTTATTTACTTGCCCGTCACCGTAAATATTGCGCCATCTTTCAAAACCAGTAGCATTAAAATAGTCTTTGACGATCGACTTATCATCTAAGGATTTTTGTATTGTGTTAACCATTATATATATATCTGATAATAAAATTAATAATTATATCAGTTTCGTGGAAACAAGAATCAATATTTAGAGTCTGCCGAAAAAGTATTTTGGTGAAAATAGAGAAAAGGGAAGAGGAAAAAGTTAAAACTTTTGATGGTTTTCCAGAATTAAGAACAAATGGATGTTATATAGTTTCTACGTTTGTCAAATTAACTCCTTTAAGGGTACGTTTGATTAACCCTGTAAGTACCTTTCCGGGTCCGACTTCTACCACTTCTGTCACATTTTCTAAGGGGAACTGCAACATTATCTCACGCCAACGCACTCCCCCCGTCATTTGCTCAATTAATCTTTGTTTGATTGTATCGGCATTTTGACTAGGAGTAGGATCAACATTGCTTAAAATAGGTATAGTCGCATCGTTAAATTTAATGCCGTTTAATACTTGGGAAAATTCGGCGGAGGCTGTTGCCATTAAAGGAGAATGAAACGCTCCTGAAACTTTTAAGGGAACTGTTAATTTTGCCTTGACTTGAGATACCACGGAATCCACTGCATTTGGTTCTCCTGATATTACTACTTGTCCATCACTATTATCATTGGCAATGACTACATTTTCCGTGTTAGAGACGATCGAATCTAAGGTATCCCGTGTAAACTTCATTAAAGCCACCATTTTACCGCCTTGAGCCTTATCCATCAACTCTCCCCGTTTTTGCACTAATTTTAAACCCATAGCAAAATCATAGACTCCTGCGGTATAAAGAGCGACATATTCTCCTAAACTATGCCCTGCAACCACATCTGGATTTTTGCCTTGCTCTCGTAATAAATCAACTAAAATAGTTTCGATGGTATAAAGACAAGGTTGAGTGTAAAGAGTGCGAGATAAAACTTCTTCATCACCCTGACATATTTCTAACACAGACCAACCCAATATTTCCTCTGCCTGTCGAAATTTATCTAGTGCGATAGAATTATTTTGTAAATCTAACCCCATACCTTGAGATTGTGAACCTTGTCCGGGGAATACCCATGCTTTTTTAGTCATTTATGATACAATTTTCTTAAAGTGCCAACGCAATATTATATATCAATTTCTGTTAGGTACGAAGTAATGAATAATGAATAATGAATAATGAGTAATGAGTAATGAGTAATGAGTAATGAGTAATAAGTAATGAGTAATAAGTTTTGATAATTTACTATTATAAATTGATTATTTCAAGATTTTTTATTATTTTAAATCCGCAAGTAAAAAATCCCCCCAATACCCCAATACCCCAATACCCTGATGAGATAGAATATCCTCATAATTGTCCTTTTTCGATCGAACAGATATTGGATAATGATTTTTATGGTATGTAAAATTTATTAAAATTGATGATGACAACTATTCCTCAAACCCTAGAAGAAACTATTATTCAAGCCCAATCCGCCTTAAAAGTAGCCTTAGATAGCGGTTGTAATCGTATCACTGTTGATTTAGTCATTCCCGAAATCGCTTTAAAAGCGCAGTATTTAGCCTTAGAATTTGCTCAATTATTTAAAGATGAGTATGGCATGGGATTAAAAGTACTTTTTCCTGACACTGGCGCGGCGGCATTAGCGAGAAGGGAATGGGGAGAAACAGAGTTTATAGTAACAGACATCGGCAGTAGTCGCACTCCTGTGGATACGAAAATTAGTGAAACAGATCAAATTTTTCTGGTAGTTTCTCCTTCTTCGGTGGAGGTTGCCTTAGTAGAAAGACTCTGTAATTTAGCAGACGATCGACCTGTTATACTATTAATACCCCAATTAGAGGACGTTTCGATCGTGGGGATTGGTTATGCCGCCCGTCAATTAAGAGAGAGATTCATCAGCATTTTAGAATCCTGTTATTATATTAGACCATTAGAAAATGCAGTGGTGTTGAGAAGTTATCCCAATTTATGGCAAGTATGGCAACAAAACGAGGGAGAAGAAGAATATCAACTTATCGCAGAAGTATCTCAAAAACCTTTAGGAGAGGCGTTAGACAGAATTTTAGCAGGGCAAAATGACGAAGAAAATAATCAAAACTCTGCACCATCTCTAGGATTTTTTGGCTCAATTAAAAGTTTCTTAAAAGCCCTAAACAATTAAGAATTAAGAATTGAGAATTAAGAATTAAGAATTAAGACTAGAATACTAGAAGACTAAGATATTTAACAACTATTCATTATTCATTATTATGTCGATCGAACAATTTACTCTCTTAATTCATCCTTTTTTTACCATAGTAGCGGTATTTCCCCTCATCGGAATAGTGTCTTATTTTGCTTGGGAAACTCGTCAAAGAAGATTAGAAATCAAAGAGGGGGATAAAAGTAAAATTCCGCCTTCTGTCGGTTTAAATCACGTTATCTTAGGTAAATGGTTATCTTCGGCAGTAGTTATTGCCTCTTTAATCGGATTAGCACGACCAATTATAGCAAAAAATATTATCAAAAATGAACTATGGGCGACTAATTTTTTTCAGTTTATTTTTATTATCTTAATGTTTGTTTTTTCCATCATTTCTTTTGTCTTTTTATTTCGATCGAGAGGTAAATTATGGCGAGGAATTTTTGCTACTTTAAGCGGTATGGGAATAGTTATTTTAGGTTGTCAGGATGGTATTTTTCGGCGAGGAAATGAGTGGTTTTGGTCACATTATTATTATGGGATAGTTGTTTCATTATTGATGATTTTTTCCGTGGCTATTATCGATGATATTTACCGAGATCGATCGAACAAATGGCGTAATATTCACATTATTTTAAACTGTTTAGCTCTATTATTATTTTTAGGACAAGGGATAACAGGCTCAAGAGATTTATTTGAAATTGGACTGTGGACTCCTCCTCCTGCTTTAGTGATAAAATCTATCAATCTTATTATTTAATGGGTGTTCCATTTATCCAAAATGTCATAGAATAATATTTCTTCAATCCAAGTTTTGGCAATCACGGTTAAAGGCAAGGCTAATAATAATCCTAGCAATCCAAAAGCCGTAGCAAAAAAGATTTGTGAGAATAAAGTTACAGCAGGTAATAATGATACTTTATCAGCCATAACTTTAGGTGTTAACCAATAACTTTCGATATTTTGTACAATAAAATACCAGATAATAATAGGTATAATTTTCCATGGAGAATCCACCACTGCAATCATAACTGGAAAGACAACACTTAAAGTCGGTCCAATATTAGGAATAAAGTTTAATAAACCGGCTAAAAGGGCATGAACTAACACTAATTTTACTTGTAAAACCCATAATCCTAAACCGCTTAAAGTGGCAATAAATATACAGTTTACAATGATTCCACTTAACCAACTTACGATCGAAACCTCACTTTTTTCCAGAATATCATTGATACGATGACGATAAAAAGCAGGACAAATTTTAATAAAATAACGGCGGTATTTTTGAGGATTTAAAAGAAAAATTATTGTCAAAATTATGACAAACAATAATTGAAAAGTGAGATTAAAAAAGTTAGAAAATAAAATGATAAAATTATTAAAAATCTGAGAAGTAGGAAATCCATAATCACTTAAAATCTTTTCGATATTAATAGGTGGTATAATTTCTTTATATTCCCCAAAATCAAAACTATTAATCAGTTCATTTAATTTTTTAACTACTTTAGGTAAAAGATTAAGTAATAATTCAAATTGTTCTAAAAAAGGCGGTAAAATTAAAGTTAGTAATAAACTCAAAATTACCACAGCACTAGCAGAAATTATAATGACAGCTTTGGGACGACTAAAATTATATTTTTGTAATTTGACAACTAATCTATTTAAAACTACTGAAAATATAACTGAGGTAAAAATTAGTAATAATAATTGTCTTAATTGCCAAAGGATATATAAAGAAATTAAAAAAGCTAAAAAGCCTAAAGATTGACCAAAATTCATAGTTAAGAATTAGGAATTAGGAATGAAAACTAGGAGACTTGAAGACTAGGAGACTAGGGGAATTAACTACTCATTACTCATTACTCATTACTCATTACTCATTACTCATTACTCATTACTCATTACTCATTACTCATTACTCATTACTCATTACTCATTACTCATTACTCATTACTCATTATGTTCGATCGAGGTGATTGTTCAGAATCCCTAAGACGTTATATAATGGTATCAGGATTCAGTAGAGGAGTTGCAAAGAATAATTATCATTAACCACTTATAATTGGTCTTCATGGTCAAATTACAACAATATGAAAACGTTACAGTTAATTCGTCATAGTTTGAAACAATGGCAAAACAAATCCTCCCACAACTCTACGATCGAAAATACAAAGAAAAAACAACATTCTTCCTACACAGAAGAAAATAAACCCTTTATCTTTCAGTGGGTATGTAAAATTCATTCTCCCGTGATGGTATTGTTATCCATTTCTACCATTACAGGATTAGTTAGTTATCGCTTCTATAATCAACCCGAATTAGCCGTTGGCACTATTTCACCCACAAAAATTATCGCCCCTGCCGATGGGGATTTTTTAGACGAAAAAACCACCGAAGAATTGCGCAGAAAAACTCGCAGTGGTTTATTACCCGTTTTACAACAAGATGTTACTTTAACCCAAACCATACGCAACAAAGTTAATAGCAAATTAGAGGAAATTGACACTTTACGCCGTTTAATTAATCAAATTCCTGTGATTGATGGAAATATTCTTCCTGTGTCAACCCAAAGATATTTATACTCTCTCCCAGATTCTCAATGGGAAAAAATTGTTCCCGATAATGATAATTTTTCTTCATTTTTATCGGAAAATCCTCAACTAAAACCCCTATTAACTTATCAACAAAAAGTTAATGATGATGAATTTGCTCGAACTTTAGCTAGATTAGAACAATATCGTCGTCAATATCAAGATTCATTGAAAGAATTTAATCAACGTAATCTTAACATTTTGACAGAAGATGATATAAATGTTTTATTAGCAATGGATACCGCTACTTGGGAGACGACAAAAATAGTCATTCAAGACATTACCCGAAAAATTCTCACTCAAGGAATCTCCCCCGGATTACCAGAACAAATCAAACATAGAGCGATCGAAATTCACCTCGAAAACAATGTGCCGTCAGAGGTGAAAAATATCGCCTCTCAGTTACTATTAAAGAATATTGATGCTAATTTGACCATTGACGAAGAAGAGACGAGAATAAGAGCCGAAAAAGCCGCTTCTGCCATACAACCAGTAGTTATTTCTATCCGCAAAAATGACGTAATTGTGGACGCTGGAGAAGAAATTACTCAAGCTGATTTTGTCTTGTTAGATAATTTTGATTTGAGTCGTCGTAGTGTAAATTGGACTGGCGTTACTACGACATCAGTTTTAGTGACTATCTCTGTATTTTCTTTTATGGCGATCGCTAACAAGGTAAGAGGAAGATTGAGACGGCGAGATCAAGTCTTATTATGGTTATTAAGTATATCTGTACCAATTATCACCATTTTTGATGTAGGTTATAACTCTTTACCCGCATTAGGATTTTTAGTCAGCAGTTTTTACAGTCCGACTTTAGCCTTAACAAACGTCTCTTTAATGACTGGGTTAACCCTCTTTCAAACAGAAATGGTAGGGTGGAAATATTTAATTCCCTCTTTTGCCGGGGGTATATTAGCCTCTTTAATGGCAAGTCGCCTTCATTCCAGAGAAGAATTAGCCTTACTCGGTGCGGGGGTAGGATTAACTCAGGGTACAACTTTTTTTATTATTCAATTAATCACCAACACTGCTACGGGTACAATATGGTACACTCTTTTACCTGGGGCGATTTGGCATGGCACGGTGGGCTTAACTTATAGTATTCTCGCCTTGGGTATTTCTCCTTATTTAGAGAGATTTTTCGATCTGATTACCCCTATACGTTTAGCGGAATTATCTAACCCGAATCGCCCATTATTAAAAAGATTAGCCACAGAAGCACCGGGTACATTTCAACATACTATGTTTGTGGCTAGTTTAGCGGAAGCCGCCGCCCGTCAACTTCATTGCAATGTAGAATTAGTCAGAGCAGGTACACTTTATCATGATATAGGTAAAATGCACGATCCTCTTGGTTTTATTGAGAATCAAATGGGAGGACCGAATAAACATGATATGATCAATAATCCCTATGACAGTGCCGATATTATCAAAAAACACGTCAGCGAAGGCATTGTCATGGCGAAAAAATGTGGACTTCCTCAAGCCATTGTTGATTTTATTCCTCAACATCAAGGCACTTTGTTAATCTCCTATTTTTATTATCAAGCTAAAACTCAAACCGAAGGGGAGGGGAAAGATATTCACGACATCGATGAAACGATTTTCCGTTATGATGGTCCTATTCCTCAAACGAGAGAAACCGCTATTGTCATGTTAGCAGATGGTTGTGAGGCTGCCCTTCGATCTCTCAAGGATGCTACCCCAGATCAAGCTATGGCAATGGTTAACAAGATTTTTAAAGCCCGTTGGCGCGATCATCAATTAAGTGAAAGTGGTATCAAATACGAAGAATTGCCCATAATTGCGGAGGTTTTTGTCAACGTTTGGCAACAGTTTAACCATCAAAGAATTTCTTACCCTAAAGGTGCGTTAGAAATGAGGACAAGTAAATAGTGAATAGTGAATAGTGAATAGTGAATAATTGTTAATTGTTAATTGTTAATTCCCCCTCTTATCTTCATCATCTTATATCGAACTCAGGTTATATCCATCCTTTGAGACGATAAACTATCATGCCGATATATTCTTTCATCACTGAAGTTGTATTGTTTAAAGAGTTAGAATCTGGGAAAAGATTAATAATAAAATTTCCTAAGCTACCTTCTTCGGAAAAAGATTTTTCTGTCACTAAATAATCTGTAGGTGCTGGAATTACGTTAATATTTTGTCTTTCAAAAATTTTCACAGAGCGAGGCATATGTAATGCTGAAGTGACTAAAATGATTCGATCGATCTTTAATTCTTCTAAGATTTGACGAGTATTGATGGCGTTATCGTAGGTATTGAAAGAGTTACCCTCCTTGATAATAGACGATTCCGGCACACCCAAAAGTAAGAGTAATTCTGCCATATCCTCCGCTTCCGATGGAAAATTCTCATTGCCATGCCAAGGGATTCTGCCACCAGTAACAATTATTCGAGGAGATTTGCCCATTTTGTACAATTTAGCACCATAAATGACTCGATCGCCACTTTCAGAAACCTCAATCATTGGGCGAGGATAATCATAGGGTTTCACACTACCACCTAAAATTACTATTGCATCAGCCGTAGGCAATTCATCGGCTTGGGGAGTATATTGCCATTCCAAAGACTTAACTAATAGATTACTAATAGCATTATTTCCACTAATAAACAAAATAAAACAAGCCAAAATGACTGGAATAGGAAACCAACGGGGATATTTCCACCACAAAATGAGACTAATAATCAACAGTAAAAATATCAATCCCAAAGGGTAGAAGAAAAGAGGTAATAATTTTGATAAAAAGAGAAAATCCATGCAATGTTTTAATGCCAAATAGGTATTAATGATAGTTTAAACTTATCACTGATTAGCTCTCCTTTTCTGATTACCTGTTTCAATCCCTAATAGGTATTAATAATAGTTTAAACTTGAAATCGAAACTTATGCAGATCACGAAATCATCATAAGTTTCAATCCCTAATAGGTATTAATAATAGTTTAAACTATTATTTAGATGGTGTTAAAGAATTAAAGGGTAATGTTTCAATCCCTAATAGGTATTAATAATAGTTTAAACTATTATTCTCAGAATCATTGATTTTACTAGCTGTGTTTCAATCCCTAATAGGTATTAATAATAGTTTAAACAGATAGGATACAGTGATGTGGATGTAAGATTATTGTTTCAATCCCTAATAGGTATTAATAATAGTTTAAACAAATGTATTTTCTTTTTTATGAGTCTTTTTATCATGTTTCAATCCCTAATAGGTATTAATAATAGTTTAAACTATCAATCATCAAATGGATACAACCCTTTTTGCTTGTTTCAATCCCTAATAGGTATTAATAATAGTTTAAACTGTGCCAAGTTTTTAATTTTTAGCGTTTTTTTTTTGTTTCAATCCCTAATAGGTATTAATAATAGTTTAAACATGCTAGTAATAGTGGTAGTGGTATCACTCAAAGAAGTTTCAATCCCTAATAGGTATTAATAATAGTTTAAACCATTCAGCGCTAATAGGTTAATATCTTCTAATTTAGTTTCAATCCCTAATAGGTATTAATAATAGTTTAAACTTGGTCAAGCGGCCGATTTTACTATTCCCTCAGTGGTTTCAATCCCTAATAGGTATTAATAATAGTTTAAACACGATAAACTCAGGCAAGTAAAATTTAATTACTTCTTTGTTTCAATCCCTAATAGGTATTAATAATAGTTTAAACTAATTCTCAATGCTAGTAACAGTGGAAGCGGTATGTTTCAATCCCTAATAGGTATTAATAATAGTTTAAACAAATCATTGATATTATCATAGTTACCTTTCTTTGAGTTTCAATCCCTAATAGGTATTAATAATAGTTTAAACCTTGGGGTTTTCCATCTTTCCTAGCAGTAGTTATAAAGTTTCAATCCCTAATAGGTATTAATAATAGTTTAAACTAATGGTTGATCCAGCAATTCTTTCATTCTGTTCTGTTTCAATCCCTAATAGGTATTAATAATAGTTTAAACTAAGCTTCCAATTAAATCATACGCTAATAATGATTTCCCGTTTCAATCCCTAATAGGTATTAATAATAGTTTAAACATAATAGTTGAGTCATTTCTCATAGCTATTTTTTTCATTTTGTTTCAATCCCTAATAGGTATTAATAATAGTTTAAACATAATCATCGGTAAATTTAGGATCAATAGTTTTTGGATTTGTTTCAATCCCTAATAGGTATTAATAATAGTTTAAACTCTTTCTTTACTAAGCTAATCCCCAATTGCTCACAGTTTCAATCCCTAATAGGTATTAATAATAGTTTAAACCTAGACTGGTCTGCTGATAATCGCTTCCCGAAAGTGTTTCAATCCCTAATAGGTATTAATAATAGTTTAAACCGGTATTATCATCGCCATCACAATGGGCATCGGCGTTTCAATCCCTAATAGGTATTAATAATAGTTTAAACATAAACGCCTCCCCAATTAGGAATATAGAGTTGATGTTTCAATCCCTAATAGGTATTAATAATAGTTTAAACCGCCCACGATCGAACCCTTTGATAGATAAAGTTTTCAAGGTGCATTTGCGTAAGGTTAGTCATAATTATAAGAGATGCTCGATCGAAATGGCAACAAAATCGCTGAAATGCTTATGGGATAAGGTGCGTAAGGCTCTCAAAAAAAGAAATCCTCAAAACCCTTATCAGATAAAGGAAAGAAAGATTTTTGTTGAGATGGCAAATTTTACACCCTCCCCCTTCCGCAAATTAGACAAAGAAAATCGTATTATCTCTTGGTAGTTCACCACCAATACGCTCTATTTTACCCTGACAACATTTACACATAAAATAAAAACGGATATTATCCCCATCATCTTTAATTAATTTCGAGAGACGATGACGCAATTTAGCATATTGGGTTTCGGTTAATTCACACTCAAAAATACTGTATTGTACCCATTCGCCATAGGATTTTAAAATTTTGTGAATTTGAGTTCTTTTTTTATTATCGGTTATATCGTAACTAATAATAACATACATAATAGTTAATAATTAAAATTGATTATTTTTTGATAATTAAAGGTGGATATTGAGTAGTTTCTTCCATCAAATATTTAGCAAGAAAACGAGCTTGAATTTCAAAAGATTCTTGATAAGTACATTGTTTATTTAAGACAGGATGTTTGAATTTTGATTGTTTTTTTTCTTCATAAGCTCTCAAAAATATTTGCAGTCCTTCTTTAGTTAAAGAAACTGCATTACTGAGGGGTTCAGTGATAAAATCTTGAGGGCTTAATTTTTGATTATTAATCACATTTAAAACCACTGCATCGGTAATAATTGGTCTAAATTCTTCCATTAAATCTAAGGCTAAAGCTGGTCGTCCATAATGGGCTACATGAAGATAGCCTAAATAGGGATCAAAACCAACAATATTGACAGCACTTTGAATATCATGTCTTAATAAAGCGTAGCCTAAACTTAGTAAAGAGTTGACTGGATCAGTTGGTGGACGGCGATTTCGAGTATTAAAACTAAACTCATTATTTTTAATTAGAAGGTTAAAACAACTAAAATAAATAGCACTTCCTGCTCCTTCTAATCCTCTTAAAGAATCGACATTATTTTTTCGATCTAAACTATCGATAATATCTTGAATTTGCTCAATACTTTTTTCTAGTTTTTCATAATAATCTTGTCTATTTCTTAATTGAATAGAATTACGATAATTTTTTAATTTTCCTCTAATAAAGCCTCTGACAATATGGAGTGCTTTTTCTGAGTTATCTTCTACATTCCATTGAGCTTTTCTGACGAAGATATTTTTAGTTAATTCTGGTTCTAATCGTCCTAAATATTTGCCATTGTTAGTTAAAAAACTCATAGGAATTTTTCTTTCTAATAATTCAGCAACTAAGGCAGGTGAAAAGTTCGATCGACCTAAGATAACTAAACCATCAACTTTAATAAAAGGCACGTCTAAAATTTGTTTTTTGTCGGCTTTGACGTGGATTCTTTCGTCAGTTTTACCGATAAAAGCATCATCTTTTGTAATGTAAATAGTTCCCATTTTTTTAGTGTATTGTGAATGTTTGTAGTTACCCATTTTAGGGTTTTTTTATTTTGATTTAATCGCTTTAGCCGATTTTAGCTATTAGCTTTGTCAATTTATTGCAAAGCGAGTTATATTAACTTTATCAGCGTGCTAGGCGATTTATCGATGAAAACCTTTATCTCGCAAAGAAATAAATTTCATTGCTAATAGCTCAACTCTACTAAAGTGAGTTAAATTTTTCCGAAAAATCAGGTTTTTACATATTAATTATTAGTAAAAAACTTGAAAATTTTATACCTCTAGTGAGTTTTAGGAATTAACATTGAACCTATTTTTCTTCCTGATAACGATTGATTTTATCCCTCGCCGTCGGCATACAAGCTGAGTTAAGACTACAACCTTTACATTTTTTGCTGTATTCTGCTTTGGGTGTCTTACCTGTGTTGATAATCTCTTGAATGGCTTTGATGGTTTCGATCGCACTCTGCCGTAAACTAGAGTTAATGTCAACTTCTTGTCTTTGATGGGTTTGAGCGTAATATACATAACCAGTGTGAACATTAGTACCAGTCATTTCTTCTAAACAAAGAGCTTGAGCGACAACTTGTAATTCATCATTAAGCCATTCGCCTTTTTTGCCTCGCTTGTATTCCACAGGGTAAAAAGTGCCATTTTCTGCTTCAATTAAGTCTGCTTTACCTATTAATTTATACTGTTCAGATTTGAGATAAATTGCTCTAATTTGCCATGTTTCTCCTAAGTTTAAATCCCCTACGGTATGGACTCGATCGTGTAAAGTTGTGCCGTCTATGGTATATTGATTATCGGTAAATTCTGAGGCACAAAACATCCGCCAAAATCGATGAGGACAATAGGCATAATGGTTTAGTGAAGCAATAGAAATAAAGTCATTTTCCATAGGTAATAATTAATGATATAATTTGAGAAAATTGAGGTAATTTTTATGGGTTTAGTTTTCAGTGAAATTCAGTTAAGAAATCCCATTTATATAAAATAGACTTTGAAAATTATCTATTTTCTGAGATAGGTTAAAAGAATATAATTTTTAAACATGATATAGGATTGCTAAAGTATTAATTAAGTCTTTTAATAATGCCAAATCCCATAGTAGTTTTTCTGCCAAATCCACTATAAAAACTATAGTCTGCCAAGGCGTTAATTTGTTTAATTTTTATGGCTTCTATTTCTCCTAAAATTTTATAATTAATAGTACCGATACAACCGATAAATTTACTTTTATTGTCCATAATTATCTCTGTTTTTATCTCAAAATAAGATGGATATAATTCCTCAAAGTTAAGATTATTAAAAGGGATATTACTATATTTTTCCCACTTCCTTAATAAGCTATTAAATACCAATTCAGCAGTAGGTAAAGATACATCATATTTCCCTTGTCTAAATGCTGTCGGAGTATATATTTTTAAGTTGATATTTCTTTGTATTTCCGAAGCTCGATCGAACAATTCTTGATAACTCATAGCATTCGCCCAAGGGTGACTATCTGGGGTAACTAAAATACTGGTAATCAGCAATTCTCCACTACCTAAATGATAAGGTTTTTCTGGTCGTAAATTGAGCCATAATTTTGTTAATTGACTAAATAAAGTATCATCTAATAAAGTAATTCTCCACCAACAATTACTAGCTTTTTTAATAGTTTTTTGTTGTTGCCATTGCAAAAATTTATCTTGAGTTTTATTACTATGAATAACTTGTAAAGAAGACACCGTAAAACTTTTATTTGCTTCCGATTTATGGAAATATTCAGCTAATTGTGGATTGACGGCATTAACTAAGGTAAAAAATAAGCCGTGTAGATGTTTTCCAGATGTATAACCAACGGGAATATCGGAAATAGGGGTAAAATTTATAACTAAACTGTGAGGCATAATTAGTGAATAGGGTATAATGTATAGTGAATAGTTATTGCAATGAGGCTATTCTGTCATTGCGAGGCACGAAGCAATCTCAATTACCTTTATTTAACGTTTTGGTGACATTTTAGGTAGTGCTTCTCCATCAATTAATTCATAAGTATAGTCATCATTAGGTAAAGCTAAAAATTCAGCTAAAGTTAAAGATTTTTTAAGTAAACTTGTCATATTTTTACTCCATAATTATTTAAGATAATGCTTGAACTAAAATACGCATTAAAGGCTCTAAATCATCGGGTACTCTGTATAAATCTAATCCCTGTTCGATGTGTTTTTGTTGTCGATTTAAACGCCCAAATTGCCAAATATTGCCCGTCGTTATCGCACCTATTAATACTTCTTGATCTCCCATTTTTTCCCATTGATCTAAAGCAATTAATTGAGAAGTAAGTTGAGTAAAACCATAGTCTAAATCTCCTTTTTTAGCTTCAATTACTAATAGTTCTTTTTCAATTAGATAATCAAAATAACCCTGTAATTGCTCATTTACTTTTACTAAATACTCGATTCTCACTTCTGATTTTGTATAGTGAATCAAATCAAAAATAATAGGAGAAATTAACATTTCTCTCCTTGCAGTTTCACTATTGAGAGAGACATAGGGTAAAACTTCTTTTATTCTTTCTTTTGTCTCCTTAATTCGATTTAATTCTCCTTGAAATTGTGGTAAATTAAGTTGATTTCGAGAAAAATTGTAACCAAATTCTTCAGCTAAATCTCTAACATCAATTTTCATATCAAAGTATTTGCTAAAGGTGTAAGATTGAGTTCGATCGATTATTTTCATAGTTATTTTTTTAGATTATTCAAAGCGATAATTCATATTTACTGGTATATTAATTAACTGTTTAGAGTTTTCATTAAGACTGATTTGATAATAATCCCCTCTCATGGTTACATTTTTTATTAAACTCACAGGAGGCATATTAATCACATCATAGGAAATTAGTTGATTAGTAAACATTACATCTAAAGGATTCAGTGGATAAGTACAAGTAAAATTAGTATTTTTTCTTATTTTATACTCTAATTTTTTAATCTTGATTTCTGCTTTACTCATCCATTTTCCTAAACGAATAAATTTTGGTATTTTCCATTGCCAAATATTAGATATATTATCTTTTTTTAAAGAATTTTTACTGATAATAAAACACTCAAATTTACTTTCTGGACTAATTTCTTTATTTCTGCCAAAACTAGGAATGTTTTTTTGGGTTTTTTCCATCTTGACATGATAGTTATTGTTAGCATATTTCCATGTATTTAAAACAGAATTATGATTAATAGTTCTCGCAGGAGTGATATAAATTCCTTGTTCATTTAAACGAGTTAAATGTTGTTTATATTTAGGGATTTGTTCTTGGCAAAAATAGTTATAAGAATCTTCATCATTAACTGTTGTCTGATACTTTTCACTGTCAACAAATCCCAAAGCATAGCAAAGGCTATAATTGTGCAAAATAGCTTCTGTTTCATATAATCTTCCTATTTCACGGGTGGCATAGTAAAGATTATCATGGAGTTCAATTTCACATTGATAAATATTTGTCATAATTGTTATGTTTTATTTTTTCCCTCAAAATTTCCAGTATCAATAAATATTTTGGTGCGTTACGACTTTTTTCTAAAATTTAAAGTTTATTTTTATAAGTTATGTCTAACGCACCCTACTTTATTTATTTTTTAGCTGATTTTTTCTTATCGTCTTGTTTGCCTTTGATATGTTTTTTAGCGTATGCTTTAGCTTCATCATCAGCTTTTTTTAAGACGGCTTTTAGTTGTTCTTCATTGCTAGTAATTGTTTTAATTTCTGCTAATAATTCTTGAAAAGAATCACCGATAAAATCTGTGTGAACAATAAATTCATCTCTCATTAAAGTTTCGATCGAACCTTGAGCGTGTTGAATAACATCATCTTCATTTAAAGGATCAATATCATTCAATTTATTATCATTTTTCAAAGTATCATAAATGGCTTGTGTCCAACGTAAATTACTAAAGATTTCACCATCACCAAATATTACCCCAATTAACTCATTTCTGACTTTACCTGTGCGAGTCGTTTGCGCCCCATAATGACGAGTTCTTAAGATATTATTAAAAACATATAAAAAACTCGCTTCTGTGGGGTCTTTTAAAGTAATAATACTAGGGAAAAATATTTGTGGTTTAATATGATCTTGTTGATTAATACGACTTGTTACTTCCCCCGGTTTACTTCCTTCTTCTCCTTTCGATGTCATTGTGCCGTTTTCATAGGGGGCATTAAGAGTAAAGGTTTCATGGGATTCGTCAAAAGAAGTGATAGAAAAAGCAGTGTCAACTACAACTTTTGATTTCTCTGAACCAGAATCACCTATAGCAAATCCATAGATAATAGAATCAGGGTTATCCATAGCAAATTTAACGTTATATTCGCATTCTTCTGCTGTCATAAAACCATAATTGCGCATCAATTCACGCCCCATTAAACGCTCAGGAGATGATTGTTTACGCTTAAACATGGCAAGGCGAGTAATAGGAGTTTTATCTTCAATACCTGCACTAACTCTGGCTTTATTTAATTCTTCATCAGTTTGAAATAAAGGATAAGATTCTGTGATTCGGATAGTAAGAAAATGAACGTATTTTCCCATGGGTTTATAGGGAATTTCGGTGTGAAAATTTTTAGGTTCGATCGATTTTAAAAAAGACATAATTGATACTCCTTAATGTGTAATTGGTTAATAAAAAAGGGTTAAATAATTTAGATTAATGCTTGAATTAAAATTCGCATTAGTGGTTCTAAATTATCAGGAACAACATATAAATTCAAATCTTGTTCTATGATTTTATGTGAACGGTTTAAACAACCAAATTGCCAAATATTACCGGTAGTAACAGCACCTAATAATATTTTTTGCTCACCAGTTTTTTCCCATTTGTCTAAGGCAATTAATTCCGCCGTAAGTTGAGTAAAACCATTAACTAAATCTTCATTTTTAGCTTCAATAACAATAAAATTATTTTTGCTATAAATTAAATAATCTAAACTACCCTGTAACTGTTCAGAAACTTTCAAAGAATATTCTATTCTTAATTGAGCATTGGTATAATGAACTAACTCCGTCATTACACGAGAAATTAAAATTTCCCTTCGAGAAAGTTCACTGCTTAAACTAACATAAGGTAAAATTTCTTCAATACGATCTTTTAATTCTTGAAGACGATCTAATTCTCCTTTATATTGAGATAAATCAAGTTTTTTGCGCTGAAAAGAAAATCCAAATTCTGCAACAAATTCATCAGTTTCCGCTTTGAGTTCAAAAATTTTACTGAAGGTATAAGATTGATCTTTTTGGATTATCGTCATAATAAAAACTCCTGAATATTGTTTATTTGTCGTTTAGGAAATAGATGAAGATGATTGATATTTGTTAATTAGTTCAAGAATAGTTGGCACTAATTCTGTAGGAACTTGCATTAAGGTTTGTTGGGATGAGACAGTTTCATCTTCGGCTACTGCTTCATCTTCACTTTGGTTTTCATAATAATTGATGAGCTTTTTTACTCGTTGTTCATTCCATCCTGGCGGAAATTTATTTTTGCTCATGGTTATTTTCTCCTTTTACGTTTACGATAAGCATTTAAAGGTTTACCTGTTAATTGATAGGCGGTGATAATAAAGGCACTATCCGATTCGGTTCGGGAACATAAATAATTTTTAAATAACGACCTGATTGAGTTTGTCCGATCGCAACTCGTGATCCATCTCTACCTGGTCGATCTTCTCCTAAGTTATAGAAAACTTCTTCTATTTCCTTTTCAAGAACATCATGGTTATAGATATGAGGTAAATCCGTTTCAGGATCAATGTAAAATCTGAGATTCATAAATTAAATAACTAACCTAATTATTCCTCCTCTGAATTATCATCAGTTTTGATTAATCCTTGAGCTTTTTTTTCTTGAAATTCTTTATCATTTTCTAGGCGATAAAGAAACTCACAAGTATCTCGAATAATGTTTAATTGTCGTCCTGCTAAACGAGATCGATCGCCCTTAAATGCCCCCATAAAAACCTCCTTAACAAAGTAATTTGCAAAGTCTAAAATTGCCTGTCTTTCTTCATCTTTTTTGGCAATTATCCAACGCCCTTCAGCAGTAGATGAATGTACTCTTTCCATTAATTTAAAAATTCTCGCCCCCACTTGATAAATTAAGGCTTCTTCATTTTCTGAGATAGCTTTATCGACAGTTAAAATAACATCGGCGGCTTCATCAATGGGTTTAAGAATTGCATTAGCTTTAATAGGATTTCCTTTACTAGATTTAGCTCGATAAAATTGACGATATAGTAAGGTTAAATTAAGGGGATGATTGAGGGGTGATTGGGAATTAGTCATAAATTTTTCCTCATTAAAATTAATAGTAATATAAGGGTCAAAACAGGGGTAAAAATGATAAGCATAGAGCTTAATTTTCTTAATTCCTGCTGTGTCTAATTTTTGTTTACGAACCCATTTATTGAGATAGGAAAAAACCATTAAAGGAGTGGTTTCTAAATCCCTTGTAAGTTCTGTTAACTTACCCCAATTTGGGTCATAACCAGTTTTAGTTTGTTTGGCATTAACATCAAGATGAATAGCATAGGAAGCCGTGAGAATATTTAAAGGAGAAGCATAATTTTTATTATTTTCTTCCCAACCTTCTAATATATAATCGAGACGAAATCTATCTCTTTTTACTAAACTTTTAATGCTAATGGGTGGACTATCTAAAAAGACAGTTTCATCAAATTCCGTACCATCAATAAAGGGTGGAATTGGTGACTCTGAAACGGCAACTTTTACATCTAAAATCATGGGAAAAGCAAAACCTAACCATGTTGGCATAATCCATGATTCTGTATCCGTTACTTTTTTATCTTTACCTTTTTTTTCTGGTGGTAAAGCAATGAAATAAAACGTTAGTGGCTGACTTTCAGGATAAGATAATTTGAAAGTTTTATCTATAATTTTAGATTCCTGATTATCTAAATGAAAAATGTCCACAGTTTGATAATTTTCTAAACTAAAATCTGCTTGTAAATCTTTACTAATAAAATGATTACGAATGCCAGTATCAAAACGAGTTTGTCTGATATTATCATAAGCCTTATGTAAAAATATATTAGTTTCAGGAGTACAATAATAAGTGGGATAAAAGTAAAGATAACGATATTTTGCTTCTTCAAAATTTTTGCCAATAGCTTGAGTTTGACTCATTAAAATTTGCCTTAGCATCATTTCTAATCCTGCGATACTAGATATATTTCTAGTGGCATTAGAACCTCCTAACATTTGTTTATTAGTATAAACTTGGGGCATGAATAAAACTGCTGATTCTCTTTGTTCTGTCACTGTATAAGCTGAATGAGAAATAGAACAAATTTGTTGTCTGCCTCGTCCTTGTTTTTTTGCTAATTGATAGTTATTTAACTCCTCTAAAAATTTATGATTAATTATATTTTTTTGCTCTTTTTCAGGTAACATTATTACTTGTGAAACCCATGATTTTAAGTCTTGCCAACCATCATCAATATTGTATTGTTTTATGACAGGTTTAATTATAGTTTTTAAATATTCAATTAATTCTAAACAAGGGTTTATAATGTCTTCTATTCCTTGATTCTTTTCTAAATATTTAACAGCTAAATAATACCATTCATAAGGAACACCTCCTGTATTTCCTTTTAAGTTTTTATCTTTAAGTTTTTGGTTAATATTTTGAATACTATTAATCGCAGGTAAATGCTCAGATAAGTGCCAAAATTCAGCAATTTTTTGAATTAATATTTCGGAGGTTAACTCAAGAGGTAGGAGTGTTAATAAATCTTGATTTTTTTTCTTTTGAGCTTTATTATCTTTAATTAATTCTGTGATTTTTTCTACTTTTGTTCCCCAAATTTTACGAGTTACAGTATCTCCAAATTCTGCAATTCGATCGATCCTAATATCATCAGCAAATTGAAAGTTATAATAACCAGGTAAAATTTCTTGTTGCTGAAATTTAACTAAATTTTCACTACGACTAGCGGAAACAGGCGGTTTTTTGTCGTTAAGAATCTTAATAGTGGCTTCGAGGGCAACTTCCATTAGACTAATATCATCAAAAAATAGCTCATAATAATCGGGATATTTAATACCTTTACCATCACGGTTAAATCCTGTTTGACGTTTTTTTAGCTCATCCCGACAAAGAGATTTAATCTTATCAACGACTAATATAGGAATATCATCTTTATTGACATTCGGTGCATGGCGATCGCACAAATAAACTACTCCTGTGGGTAAATAAAGTAAAGGATAATAGTATTTTTGTTCGTCTGTATTGAGATTAATATGGGCATCAATTAAAGCATTATTTAGGATATTGGTTAAAACCCCTCTATTTTCAGCAATACTATGATAGGAAAGTTTTAACTGTCTGTTACTAAGTCGCCCGACTAAATCATTAAGACTGGGTTGTAATGCGTCTTGGGGATGTTTTATGATTGACGCAAAACGATCGGCTAAACAGGATAAATAGGCGAGGGAGTTTAATTTATCTCCTGTTAATTTGGGCGTTAAATCACTATGACAAGATAAATTCCAGTTAGTGTCATAACGAGTTTGAGTATTATAAGCAATGAATAAAATATCGTCTAAATATTCTAAGTAGCCGTCTGGATTTTCGGGATCGATAAGTCGATCGAGATTAAGATATTTAATGATAACGGTAATAATCTCTCGATGTTGAGCAACAGATAAACCTCTAATTTTACTTTCATCTTTTTGCAAGTCGATATATTTTTGAGGCATTTCGGGGAAGCGACTATAATCAAATTTTTCAAAGTCATGGAGAATAAAACCTGCGGTGGATAATCGTCTTTCTTTTTCTTTGATGACTCGTCTAACGGTTGTATCTAATTTTTGCAATTCTTTTTGAATCAAATTAGCGGGAAATAAGCCATTTAAAAGATGAGTATTGAGAGATTGATCACCTAATGCCCTTTTACTTTTAATTCCTTCGGCTAACTTCTTCTCAATCCATTTTCCGCCTTTGGCAGTCACACCGATGGCAACTTTTAATAAATTGGGTAAGACATATTCGGCAAAGTCTGCCATGACTACATCATCAGGATTTTGTTTGATAATCGCTTCTTGTAAGAGTTTAAGGGTAATTAATTCTCTTTTTGGCGGTGCAATGGTATGGTCATTTTCCCAGTCATCACCTAAATTAAAGTCATCATCATCATAGTCATAATCTTCAAATTCATCATAATTCATTAATTCTTCCTTTTGACTGTGATTAGTGTATAAATTAAGTTCTAGTTGATTAGATTCTGAGTTAGGATTTTTGCTTTTTTTAGCCATAATTTTAGATTACGAAATTTATTGTTTTATTTAGAACAGAAGAGAGAAAAGATAAAGTAATTAATACTCTTCAATTTGTCGTGTTTTGTTGATTAGTGACTTCACCAGCCATATTTAGGGGCAAAGACTACCTATATCTATACTTAACGGCGCAAACTATCAGTAATTTTCTCTCTCCTTAATCAAGATTCTGAACTACGAATTAAGAACAGAATCTGAAAAATCAATTTAACTTTGCTTCATGACCATTTGATACATGAAAGTATTGTGAGCGACTTTGATTGTTTTAATTTTGTAATCTTCTTTGCGAAGTTTATGAATTATATCTCCAAATCTATAACTAATTTGAGCTAATTCATGTGCATTATGAAGAAATCCATCTGACAAAAGATTAAAAACTTGTTGTTTTTTGCTCATTTTTGTTCTCCTTCTGTTTATATTGAGTGAAGTTTATTATTTAACATTAACCCACTAAAAACTAAATTATCAAGGGGATCGCTCAAATATTTTTAGTAAATTATAAATTTAGACTTATTTAACCACTTTAATATTTTGTTCCCAACTAATGATAAAATAAGTAAGAGATAATGTTTGTAGTAAATTAGCTCAACTGTTTCTAAATACCTATGAGGGATTGAAACAAATAAGTCTAAACTTATGGGCGTAAACTTTATCGTCTTCTCATTAATACCTATTAGGGATTGAAACTCTAACAAATCCATGATTCACCTCCTTTACTTTTTAAACGATATGCTAAAGTATCGAGAAGTAACGCAGATTGCCCAAAAGCGATCGAATAAGGGGGTTTTTCATCTCTGCCGACTTCATCAATAGGATAGATTTCAAAGTGCATGGGTAATTGTAAACGTCTTTTAACCTCCGACATGGGATAAGGCACAACATAGCTAACCAATCCTTGTATTTTCAGTCGTTTATTAATCTCATTAATCCAACGGTTGTCGGGTTGATAAACTTCAATACCTGATAAAACCGTTACTTTCCAAGAATCTGCGATCGCTTTTAACTCATCACCATAGGTAAATTTCCAATTTAATCTTTCCTCTCGATAACCATTTAACTTCATAAAACCTAAACAGTGACGAAAACGCCCTTTAGGAATAGGTATATTAGTGTTAGCTTTAGTTTGCTCGAAAATTCGCTTAAATTCAGCTTCGGTTATCGGTTCGATGTCTAAATTGCTTAAAATACTAGGTAAATTATAGGTTTTAAATCGATCGCACTCTTGAACTTCTGTTAAGTCATATAAACCACATTGAAGGACGCTTGAACCTCGAAAACTACTGGCAGATTCTATGATAGGATTTCCTTTTTTACCTGATAATTGTTGCCATTCTTCACCCCATTTTCTCATACAAAAAGCAGTTTTTTTAAGACTAAGATTAAATACTGTTTCACAATCTTTTTTAAATGCGTCTTTACTACCTGCAAATTGTTGTTCAATGGTTTTATGTCCTAATCCAGATTTACCACTAAGCATTACCGATAAAACTCCGCCCCAACGTTGATAATATCCTTCAAAGTTATTAATTTTGCGATAATTATTTCTAATTTGATTGTGAAAAAAAGGTCGATCGTAAATCCCATTTTGCTCTAAATTTTTATCTTGTTCATTGAATAGTCTTTCTACTAAAAAATTAGGAGTTAAAGTATAAGCTGTAAAATTGTCAAAATTAATTGTTTTCCCTTCTTTTTCATAACTTTTATGTCTAGCTAATCTACCTAATCTTTGAATAAAACTTCCGGCATCTGCCGATTCAAAAATCAGAAAGTTAATTTTAAAATCCACCCCAACATCGATCGTGCTAGTACCAATAACTAAATCAGCTTCTAAAGATTTTTCCTTGTCTGTTTTACCCGTTAAACTGGTATTTTCTTGAACTTTTAAAGGAGATAAAAATTCTTGTAATAAAGGTGTTAAACGTTTAACAGAAGCGATAGAATTAAGAATAATTGCTCCTTTACATCCTTGATGTTTTTGAAAGTGAGATAAAATGATATTTTTATTTTCTTTAAGCCAATTTTCAGACGCATGATAAGCAGATTCTAAAGAAATAAAATTTAAAGATATTTCACCCACAACTTTACGCCATTTATTTGCTTCTAATTCTTGGCATTTTTCGAGAGTATCAGGAAATTGATATTTTTGTTCTTGATAAGGATCAATTACCTTACAATTAAACCCTACTTTTTGCAATCTTTCAATTATTTGGGTTTCTGGAGTTGCCGAAAGAAAAAGATATTTTTTATCTCGATTAGTGTGACGTACTAATAACATGGTATTGATAATATTAGCGATTTGTGGAGCATTAAAGATATGAAATTCATCGAAAACAAAAAACTTGAATTTAGTATCAAGAGGACTCCATAATTTATCAGGACGATCTTTGGGCATTAAATAAGCCCCTTTTCTGAGATAATGTAGAATGTCGGGATTAGTTTGGATGATTTCTGACTCTTGAATTTTAGTTGCGATCGCCTCTTCTTTTCTGATGTCTTCGGTTTCAGCATAAATTTCTAAATCTGCACCACTTAAACGAGTGATACGGGGTTCGTTATTAGGTTGAAATAAATCAATATAATGATTAATTTGTGCCTGTTGATCTCTGGCTAATTCATTAGTAGGATACAAAGCTAAAATATAACAAAATTGATCGTTTTTCTCTCCTTGTAAAGTGTCTAAATAAGCGGCTAAACTTTTACCATCTCCTGTCATTGCTATATTAAAAATAACATCAATATTAGGATTATTGAGGGCTTTAAAAGTTTCTAATTGATGCCAAGATAGTGACCAATTTTTAGGTAAATTAATATCTTGATAAATATCATCCGCAGGAGCTGAATAAACAGGTTTTAATTTGATGTTATACATTATTTTCTAAAGTGTCTAAATAATTTAAAATTTGTCTTTGATATAAAGGATAATCTCTCAAGGTTTCTTTAATAGCAGAATGTACAAAAGTTGGTTCAATTATTTCGTAAAGATGCACTAATAAATTACGCATTTTTCCTGACTTTTTTAACTTCAATGCTAAGTCATCATCAAGGATTTTTAATTGGGCTAATTTAATGAAAGTTTCTGCATTTTCTTCGGGTTGTTTAATCAGTAATGACTTGAATAAATAACGGTTTACATCTAGGGCAACTTCTATTGTTAATTGTAGTAAACGCTCGATCGCCCTTTGGATTAAATCATCTGCTAAAAAGTCATCTAAAGAGATATTTTCATAGACTTCTAACTGTTCTAAATAAGAAGTTTGAAACTCAAATTTACGGATAATTATACTAGAGTCAATTTTTCTCATACTCCTCTTTTCGTTAAAAATTTTTCAACTTTATTTCTCATTAAATTTCTTGCAAGTTTAATGTCTTTTTCAGTTTTTAATTTCTGTTGTTTAAAATCCTCAAATTCTCCTTTATTTTTTTCATATATCAAAACACCATCACGAGCAATATAATGAGCGATAAAATCAGAACAAACATTCAAATCCACAATGTCGATACGATCGGTTTTAAGCTCAAAAATATCATTCAAATCAACGGAGTAAGCAAACCAACCAGATGCTTTATTTTTCATAGTTTTTTCAACTATTTCTCTGTCATAGGAAATAGCAAAATCCCAATCACTTCGATCGTGAATATCACCCCTTGCCCTTGAGCCAAATAGAATTATCATCTTTATATAAGGCATTTTTTCGGGTATTTGTTGCGATAATTTTTGCAGTTTTTCAATATCATTATTTTGATTATTCATGAGAGTTATATCTCCTTTAAAATATTGTTAATTTGTTGCTTTAATTTAGGTAACTCATTTTTGACAATTTCCCAAACAATGCCTAAATCAACTCTAAAATATTCATGGACAATTAAATTTCTAAAATCTGCCATATCTTGCCAATCAACTTGAAGGTATTTTGCTTTGAATTTTTCAGAAGTTGCTCGACTTGCTTCTCCGATAATTTGTAAATTATGAATAATCCACGTCTGTAGCAATTCATCTTCATAAAATTCCCTTTCTCCTCTAACAATATATTTTTCTATTTTTTCAATATATTCTTGAATATCCTTAATTCTTTCTGTGTCGTCTCTCATAAATTAATTGCCTCCTGTAAAACCCGCTCTTTAATACGTTGTTTCAACCCGTTAACGGTGACAACATCAACTTTTTTACCTAAGAGATTTTCCAATTCTCGAATTAACCTTACAGGAAACCAAGGGGTAATTTTATCTATGTCATAATCAATTAAGAAGTCAATATCACTTTTTTCGTCTGCCTCTCCCCTTGCAACTGAGCCAAATACACGCACGTTATAAGCACCGTGTTTAGAAGCAATGTTGATAATTTCCTCTCGTTTTCCTTTCAGCAATTCTAAGTTCATAGTTTCCTTAAATTCTGTCCGTAAATCACTTACTTTATCATCATAAGCTATTAAAATAAAAATTAACTAGAACTTAACAAAAATATACATTAAAAATGTCCGTATAAAATAATGACAAGAAAAAATCAAGCTATAACCCTATCTATTTCAGAAGACAATAAAAAAGCCTTAGAAAATTTGGCTTTAAAATTTGGTAAGACTTGGGGAGATAAACCTAATGTATCGAAGTTGATAAAGTCGATCGCACTCAAAGAATTAAAAATAACTGTGAATGACGATTGGAATAATCAACGAATTGAAACCTTAGAACAAGCAAGGAAGCTACTATTAGATCACGGATTTATTCCTGAAGCGGAAGAAATAGCTAAAATTCTCATAGAAAGAAGCGAGTTAAAGCTGAAATCAGTTTGTGACGAAATTCAAAAATTTTTGGCAAAACCAAAACCCTTATGGCGTAAAAATATCGAAAACTTTATTAAACAACAACAACCTTTTAAATTGACTTATCAAGACGCTTCGGAAAACTTATGGAATTTTATCGTTATTCATGGAGAGTTACGAATTATTGAGAAACATCAATATTTAGTTTGCACCTGTGAAGAAACCGAAGGCAATCAAGATTTACCCGAATTATCTCATAATTGGACGTTTAGGCTCGATCGAATTCAAGAAGCGGTAGTCAATCCTGTACAATTATCTTGGCAACCCCATTTAGATATGATGGAGGTAGAATTTAAACTTTATGGTAATTTAGCTTTTGCCTACGGGAAAGAAGAAATCAAAGAAGATGACATTTATCAAGGAGAAATAGAAGGTAATCCTCCTTATAGATTAATTAAAAGAAATGTGTGGAGTAGTTTTTGGTTTTTCCGAGAAATTGCTAAATATTGGGATGATTGCGAAATAATCTCCCCTAATTCTCTTAAGGAAAAATTTTGTCAGAAATTATTTAATCTTAATCAACTTTATTCAATAGAAGACTAATATTTCATCACAAAAGAAGTCAGGATATTTGGAAAGATTACTGCGAAAAAATCAGGTACAAATCCGCAATTTCCCCTTCTTCCTGTCTTCTTGTCTTCGGAGTTTCTGTTTCTTCTTCCTCTTTGCCTTTTATCGCAATGCCATGACAGAAACTTTACCTGCAATATTTTGAGCTATTTTTGTAAGAGCGATCGAAGATGCTGAATCAGGATGACTGACAACGATAGGAATCCCCTTATCTCCTCCCTCTCTTAAAGAAATTTCAAGGGGGATGCAACCAAGTAAAGGCACATCTAACTCCTTCGATGCTTTTTCGCCTCCTCCAGAACCAAATAAGTCATAATTCTTATCAGGCATATCAGGAGGGATAAAATAACTCATGTTTTCCACTAAGCCTAAGATATTTGTACCTAACTGTTCAAACATTTTCAAACCTCGACGAGCATCCTGTAAAGAGACGGTTTGAGGAGTGGTAACGATAACCGCCCCTGCAAGGGGAACAGCTTGTGCTAAGGTTAATTGAGCATCTCCTGTACCGGGGGGCATATCGACAATTAAGTAATCTAGCTCTCCCCAGTTGACTTGATACAAAAATTGGCGTATAATACCGTTTAACATGGGTCCTCTCCACATTACTGGTTGATCTGGATCGATCAAAAAACCCATAGATACCATCTTGATACCATGATTAAAGGCAGGTTGTAGAATATCTCCCCCTGCGGATTTTTCTACTTCGATGGGTACATCATTTAAACCTAACATGGTAGGGGCATTAGGTCCATAAATATCTGCATCTAATAAGCCTACTTTAGCACCAGTTTTCGCAAGGGCAACGGCAACATTTACAGAAACGGTACTTTTTCCTACTCCTCCTTTTCCACTGGAAATAGCGATAATATTTTTGACTTGGTTAACGGATTGTCTATCGGGTAACGGTTTTTGTTGAGGAGTTTCTGCTGTAATTTCGATCGAAACAGACTCCACTCCCTCTAAGGTTTTAACGGCTTTTTCGCAGTCTTCCCTAATAAATTCTCGTAGTGGACAAGCAGGGGTAGTTAAGACTAAAGTAAAACGAACATTACCATCTTTGACCGCTACATTGCGGATCATGTTTAATTCTACTAAACTTTTTTGCAATTCTGGGTCTTGTACTGGTTTTAATACTTCTAAAATAGTTTCGATCGTTAACATAGTTTATAAATGAGTAATGAGTAATGAGTAATGAGTAATGAGTAATGAGTAATGAGTAATGAGTAAAAAAGATTTTCGGTGTTAATTAAACCTTTTTTATTACATTCACAGTATATAGAATTTTATCTATAAATCAACTTTAATCTATTATTAAATATCAATGACCAATGGTCAAGAATTTGTTATGTAGGCATTACTCAAAAAATCAATCAATTATTCACTATTCACTATCCACTAATACGTTTAAGCATGGTTTTTCTACCTTGTTCGGCTAAACTATCATCTAAGGGAGTTAAAATAATCTTTTCTTGGTACTTATGTTCGATCGACTTAATAATTAACCAATCAGCGAGAAAGGGATTTTTAGGCAAAAGAGGTCCATGGGCATAAGTTGCGATGGCATTATGATAAAATGCACCCTCAAAGCCATCCTCCCCATTGTTACCATAACCACTAACTACTTTACCCAAAGGAGAGACATCCCCTAAATAAGTCCTCCCCCCGTGATTCTCAAAACCAATTACCGTAGGAGATTCCCCTAACATTTCTTCTAAATCCTTTCTTAAAGGTTCGGCTACAATATCAAAAGCGACATTTCCGATACAACGAGGCACATTTTGCCCAGGGTGTTTTGTAACTAAATCTAAGATACCCAATCCATCGATTTTTTGACCAAGGGCTGGTTCGTAGTATTTCCCTAGTAGTTGAGGAGAGCCACAAGTAAATACCCCCGGAATACCTGCATTAATTTTTTCTTTGATGATTCGTGCTTTTTCTCCTTGTAAATCTCGCATCACGATTTCCTGTTGTCTATCCTGCGCACCTCCTCCTACAATGACATCAAATTTTGCAAAACTTTCTATATCTGTATCTTGATCTAAGGGTAAAATAGACACATCTAAATTGCGCCATTGACATCTTCTCTCTAAACAGATAACATTACCTCGATCGCCGTAGGTACTCATTAATTTAGGATAAAGCCAACCTATCGTTAAGTGCATACTGATTCGCTGATATATAAGAAAAAAGCAACTTTATCGTACCGCAAAACCTCATCGATCGCAATTTCTTTAAAAGTAACATGGTGCGAGGGACAACCGTACCTTAAAATAGTAACATGGTGCGAGGGACAACCGTACCTTAAAATAGTAATATGGTGCGAGGGACAACCGTACCTTAAAATAGTAATATGGTGCGAGGGACAACCATACCTTAAAATAGTAATATGGTGCGAGGGGCAATTATACTTTAAAATATCGATCGAAAATAGAATCCATGATGAATTATCGATCGAACTTGCTATATAGAGAAAATTAGTAGTATCATATTAAATAAAGTTAACAACAAATACTAAAAATCACTCATATAAAAAACAAACTGATAGTTTTATCTAAGAAATAAAATTTTGTTGTTGAAAAAATAACCTTTATTTTTACTATTATTTACTACTAATTATTATCATGGTTAATCGTTTAAGAGAGGAAGATTCTTCATTAACAACTGTTGATTATAGTCTGTTATTTGACCAAATTTTAGAGCATTTAGATAAGGTTACTAATCCTTTTCAGTTTTCTGAGGATAACAAAAGATTAAAGATTGATATGGACTCGATCGCCTATAATATAGCTTTATCGGATCAAATACAATTACCCGCAGATTGTGATAAGTTCGATCGAGTTGTTAGTGTTAATTTTAGTAGTAAAAGTATCGATAAATTTCCCGAAAAAATTAGACAAATCAGAGATAAGCTACGAGAATTATTGTTATTAACGCAAAATAATAATCCTTCATTATTAGATTCAATTATTCAAAACTTATTGACAGATATAAATAAGTGGAAATCAGAGGAGATAATTAACCCAAAAGATAATAAAGTGAGAGGTTTTAAATTTAATTTTAATGATATTAATGAGATAAAAAAACAAGAATTAAGTTTGCCTAAAATACCTGATAAAAATGGAGATAAATCTATCTTAAAACTTCATAGATTAACCATTAACGTCAGTAAAATTAACGAATTTGAAGCGGAAATTAAGAAAAGTTTAGAGACATATGTTAAAACAAAATTTAGTAATCTTGACTCTGATGCTAGAGAAACTTTAGAAGAAAAATTAGAGGATTTTATTAACTATAAGCAAAATCGAAGAAATAATGAAAAATCGGAAATAAAAAACTTAATTGACTTAATCAAAAATGAAACTGTTGCTAGGCTTAAAAAAGAGGCACAAATTCATTATTTACGATATATTTTGCAACAGGAATATGTGAGAAAACAATCTGAATCTATTTATTTAGAAGACTTAATTCGGCGAATCAAATTATTAGAAGATTATTTGAATGATAACAACAAAAGTGATACTGATTATCAAGCTAATTATGAAGGTTTCCAACTCAATTATAAGGATTTATTCGCAAGGGGAGATGCTTATGATAAATTACCAGTTATTCCCATCATCGAAGGATATTTAGGCGAAAGTAGCAACGAAATTAAAGGAGAAAAATCTTTTAGTTTTGCCTTAAAACTTAAGTTAAATGGAGAAGTAAAAAATCAAGGAGAGGAAACAAATTCTAGTTTTGAATATTATCTAAATTTACTTAATCCCTATAGTAGTCAACACAAGGAAGAATTAAAGAAGGGTGATACGGGTAAAAGAAAAATTTTACGCATCGCTTTATTGTTTACCTTTATTTTTGCTTCTTGTCTTGATGCAGAAGTGTCAGATTCTGATAATGATGATGAGTTGGCATATAATCCCATGGAATTTTGGGAAAATGATGTGATGAAAGTTTTACAAGAAAATGATGACGAAAAGAAAAAAGAGATTTTCAATACTATCTATGAAAAGATTGGTACAATTAAGGTGAAAGATAAAATTGAAAAATTAGTAAACTTATTAAAGAAATTTTTAACATATAAATCTCAGATTCCTTCTTATCCCTACAGTTTACAAATTGGCATCCGTAAAAACATTTTAGAAACCGATGTCGAGACGATTAATACCAGTAGTGATAATAACTTTTTCCGTCAATCGATAAAGACGAAGGATTGCTTAAAATACTTAGTCATCGGGGAAGCCATTGCCAGTGATGATTATTTATACCATTTACCTGTCAGTTTTACTATTGAGGATATTCGTTATTATGACACTGAGAAAAGTCAAACCCTGAAACTGGCTTATAATTTGACTAACATTAAGGCTTTACCAATTTTATTTGTACCTATATTAGATAAAAATGTTGCGACATTATATCAAGATTCTTTTGTAAAAAATGAAAGTGATGAGACAAATGAAAATGATGAGAAAAATGAAAATAGTTTAATTCTTATTGTTTATAATCATCTCCATCTTTCTAATGTTGGTATTTCGGCAAATAATCCTAGAAAAAAAACTAAAATTATTTTTGAGGATTATAAGTCACCCAAAGCCTTTGTCTATCGTTTTGTCTTTGCCTTATTAATTTATCTTGCCATGGAGGTTATTTTAGAATCGGTATCGAAAAAGATTTTTATTCCCATTATGCGCTTACATATTAAAGATAAGGATTTACCCTATAATGAAGAATATTTTATTCGATCGTACTCAAAAATTCTCGCTCATTTATTAAGAAAGAAACATTTAGCCAATGCGCAAGGATTAGAAATCACAGAAAAAGGTAGAGGTTATCGTTTAAGAAATGGTTTAACTTCTTTATATTCCGTTTTACCCAAAAGTTTTACGATTAGCAAGACTAACTATCAACCCAAATTAGAGAAATTGGCTTTAATCATTGTTTCCAGTCGAGAAGCTGATGTTAACGGTAAAGATGGAAACACAGGAAACCGCCTCACTAATTTATATGGTGAAACTATCCGCATCATGAAAGAAGGCAATAAAGTCACGGTAAGAAATGACCAAACTTTTAATGAGAACTATAATAAAGAGGATATGTATCAAAATCCGACTATTTTAGTTGAAGAAGTAGAAAGATTATATAAAAAGGGATTTCGTCATTTTCTTTACATCGCAAAATCTCCTTATTCGAGTAACCTCAACGTTACCCATGAAGACAAGGATTTATATTTCATGTCAAAGGCAATATTGAAAAAGATGAAAGGGGAAGGAGAAAACGAAAAAAAAGATATTCGCATTTATCCCATTTTCTTCGATAAATATTATGTTGTTTCCTTAAAATATAAAACCAACCCTCCCAACTCTTTTTATATTCAAAATACCGAAGACTTAGGCAACTTATTTGAAGATGAATCCCAAAAATCTGTCGTCTTCTTCAACTTATTCAATGGCTTATCTGTCGGGAAAACCGAAGAAAGAAATTATCGAGGGGTGATGTCTTATTCCACTTTACTCAATACCTATCAGGGAATATTAGATAACCAAGATATTACTCAAGGTTTGATTTACGATAAAGAAGACAACAATCTCAAGGATGATATTTTGCAATACCTTACTTTATTCCATTTTTCTCGATATGAACAATATAAAAGTAGTGGTATCAGCTTAAAACTTAATCCCTACGAAAGTATTATTGGCGAATCATCGATCGGCAAAGACAGTATTTTACCTTTTAATAACAAAACAGAATTTAATCTTCTTGCCTTTCTCTCTGATGTGAAACGTGCTTTATTTTAAGTCAAATTTAGAGAAAAATTTTAGGAATTAGGAATAAATCATAAAGTGATTTTTATTCCACAATTAAACTTAAAAAGTTCTAATAAAACTAGAAAAAATATGATGAATCAATCGCAAGTTATTATAGACAAACAAGAAGGAATTAAAGCCATAGCTTTAAAATATAAAGCCGAAAATATTAGAATTTTTGGCTCGGTAGCAAAGAAAAATTTTCATTCAGATAGTGATATAGATTTTTTAGTAGAATTACCTGATGAGTGTAGTTTATTAGAGTTAATAGAATTTAAACAATCCTTAGAGGATTTATTAGGTTATTCAGTGGATATTGTAGAAGAAAATTGTCTTCACTCAATGATAAAAAAAGAAATATTGGAATCAGCAGTAAGATTATGAAAGACGATAAACTTTATTTAACTCATATAAAAGAATGTATAGAAAAAATAGATTCTTATACAGTTGAAGGAAAAGCAATGTTTGAGAAAAGTTCAATTATTCAAGATGCTGTCATTCGTAATTTTGAAATTATTGGTGAAGCAACGAAAAGATTATCACAAGAATTAAGAGATAATAACCCAGAAATAAAATGGAGAGAAATGGCTGGTTTTAGAGATGTTTTAATACATGATTATCAACTTGTAAATATAAATAGAGTTTGGTTAGTAATTGAAAATAATTTACCAATTTTAAAACAAAAAGTGAATGATTTACTTTCTGATAATTAGTTGATGTTATTTGATTGAAAAAAGCCTTCAATTATGAGACGATAAAAAACAAGTGATAGGGTATCTCGATCGAAATTTGGCTTTTAGGGATTAAATATAGATAAAGGAGAAAATCTGTCTGTCTTGGGGGGATAAAAAATATGGTGATAGAGTATCTCGATCGAAATTTGTCTTTTAGGGATTAAATATAGATAAAGGAGAAAATCTGTCTGTCTTGGGAAGGGATAAAAAATATGGTGATTAGGTATCTCGATCGAAATTTGTCTGTTAGGGATTAAATATAGATAAAGGAGAAAATCTGTGTGTCTTGGGAAGGGATAAAAAATATGGTGATTAGGTATCTCGATCGAAATTTGTCTGTTAGGGATTAAATATAGATAAAGGAGAAAATCTGTGTGTCTTGGGAAGGGATAAAAAATATGGTGATTAGGTATCTCGATCGAAATTTGGCTTTTAGGGATTAAATATAGATAGAGGAGAAAATCTGTGTGTCTTGGGGGGATAAAAAAACAAGTGATAGAGTATCTCGATCGAAATTTGTCTTTTCGGGATTAAATATAGATAAAGGAGAAAATCTGTGTGTCTTGGGAAGGGATAAAAAATATGGTGATTAGGTATCTCGATCGAAATTTGTCTTTTCGGGATTAAATATAGATAAAGGAGAAAATCTGTGTGTCTTGGGGGGGGGATAAAAAATATGGTGATAGAGTATCTCGATCGAAATTTGTCTTTTCGGGATTAAATATAGATAAAGGAGAAAATCTGTGTGTCTTGGGGAGATAAAAAATATGGTGATTAGGTATCTCGATCGAAATTTGTCTGTTAGGGATTAAATATAGATAAAGGAGAAAATCTGTGTGTCTTGGAGGGGATAAAAAATATGGTGATTAGGTATCTCGATCGAAATTTGTCTTTTAGGGATTAAATATAGATAGAGAGGAGAAAAGTTAAAGGAAGGCATTTGACTAACAAGTAAATATTATCAAGACAGGAAAAGACAAGATAAAGAAACGATAACAACGACAATGGATAAAACTTCAGCAAACTTCGGCAGATTATTTGAAATCGGATTTAATATAGGTATCCTTTCCTTTATTAATCAGGAAAAGATTAAGCATAATTTTAAAAATATCTATCAAGATGACTTAGAAAAAATCAATCTTAGTAAAATTGAAACAAAAATCCTTGAAGATTCTAAAGTTATTGATACTAAGGATAAACAGATTATCAAAGATTGGATATTGATGCTATTGCAAAAGGGTTTCTTGTCGGGTTTTAATTTGTTTCGAGAATATGTCGATACTATTGTGGATAATCAAAACTATCATCGTTTAGGTATTGTTTATTGTCAGTGTAATTTTGTGGAGGAAAGTAGCTTTAGTATCGTTAAACATAAAAGCGAAAAAGAAAATTTCTCTTTGATTCTCTCTCAGTTGGGTGAAATGGAAATAGATATTGATAGATACCTGAAGGAAGGGGAGTTTTTACGCGCTGATACTCTCATCCTGATTAAACGCCGACAAAAATATTATCTTTTAGTGGTGGATTTATCTATTTTTTCGGTTAAGTCTTTTCAGGATGTTAAGGATTTACAAGACATCGAAAACTGGAAGCAAATTTTGCTGACGGAAGTTAATTATTTACGATCGAAAAGTGTATTTTCAGCATTAAATATAGATACGGGGGAAAAAGGGGATAATTTAGGAATCGATTTTACTAACGACTTAACTAAATATTATCAAGGCTTCAAAAGACAGGATAAAGAAACGATAAAACTAATTCAAGCTGGTAGTTATGGTTATAGTTTCTATCAATTTTTATCTCGACATAAAATCATCAATGCCGATACTGATATTAAACAAATCAATATTATGGGTTATAGCGACAGAAGTGTAAATGCTATTACCGTTACTCCCGATAACATTAACTTACTGGAAACTTGTCAAAAAATTTATCGTCAACATCTTAAAAAAGACATCTCGGAGGCGAAAAGCAATATTGTCGAGGTGATTAAATATAATGCTAGAAAAAGTTTTCTCGATGGCAAAAGTTTTATTAACAATCTGTTTAATCTCTCCCCCTCTGCAAAACCTTACATCAAGTCAATTTCTCATACAGAAAAGATAACAGAATTTGTTAACTCGATCGAACCAATTTCTCCCGAATTAGCAACTACTCTACAACTTCCTCCCAATCTTACTCTAAGAAATGCCCATAGTCATCTTATTACCCAAGCCTTGAATCAAGAGAAACTCACTTACTTATTTCTGACAGGCAACCCCGGTATCGGCAAAACCACCGCCATTGTCAAATTTTTAGAGAAATATTTTAACGATGGTTTTCTCTTTTTATATATTAGCCCCCGCACTCAAGTTAATCTCGATATTATTAATAAGTTTAATGACATTGAAAAACAAGAGTTAGTCGCTATCAATAGTAATGCCAATTTAATTAAAAATAATGGCGGTAAACCAACGATTCAATATTTTACTTCTGCTGACAATGATGACTGGCAAAAAAAATTTACTCTCAAAAATGTTAACTTTATCGATGGTAATAATCCGACTCCCCCTCAACCCAAAATTAATTCCCAAATTCAGCAACAATATCAAGATACATACCAAAATGCAGAAAATAAAAGTGTCGGAGTTTTAAATAGTCTTTGTCAAGGAATTTCCGCTATCATCCAAGCTAAAAATACCCGTCATTTAGTCGTCTCTGTTTCCATTCAATCTCTAAAAAAGTTAAATGAAAATGATGATACTCTCAAACATCTCGATCGAATTTTTGAATCCGTTTATAATGCTAGACAGAATAAAATTATCGACTCAAAAATGACTGCCATTGCGAAAAGATTTAAACACTTTTTTGTCATGATTGATGAGATAACTGGAGATAGTAGTGGTGTGGAATTTTTATCAGGAATTAATCGCTTTTTTGATAAATATAATCTGACTAATAATAGTTATGGTTTTAATCCTAAAATTATTATAGCCGATGCCTCGATCGTGGATGAACAAGTAATTAATCAACACTTAAAAGATAATAAAACCGAACCTGATAAAATATATTATCGTGGAGTCACCTCGAAAATTTTACCTCTATCCGTCACCAATTTTGACTTTAAAGGAAAACTCGCCCAAATTATTAATACTAACTCCTATCCTGCCCAAAGTTTAACCATTAATTATCAAATTTTGATTGAAGCTAAAAAATATAAAGAAAATCTTTATCAAGAAAAAACGAAAGATATAATTAAGCAGTTGCAAACAAAAATTATCGATGAGATAAAATCTATTCTAAGTAATCCTGAAAATCAACAAATTATTGTTTATATTCAAGACAAAAATCGCCTCCGAGATGTCATTACCCAATTAGAAAAAGTTTATCCTGACTTTAGCGAAGATAAAGACTATTTACAAATTCATAGTAATAACTCTGAAGAAGATAAACAGAGAATAAAACAATTTCAAAATCAAGCAAAAATTATCTTTATGACGGCTTCAGGAAGTCGAGGTTTATCTTTTCCTAAATCAAGACATATATTAGTTGATATACCTCGTTTCAATATTGAACAAAATTTAATGGAAATTATCCAAGTTATCTATCGTGGTAGAGGTGAATTTAAAGAAAATGATGTTACTGATACTAATGATAATAAAGATAAATTTTTGTATTTTTATATATGGGAAGAAGCTATTTTTTATGATGAAGAATCTGCTCAATTATCTTTGCAAGAAAAGGTTTTAAACGTTGTCAATATGCTGATTTTACTTAAAGCCTCGATTATGACAAGAATTAATGGTTACGGGAAAATTGGTAACAATAATTATTTAATTATCCCTATTGGTGGCAAATCTGTGTCTTCAGTTGGTGAGACTTTTAGCGCCAAAATGAAAAATTTAATTACTTTATTAAACAAAGAATATTCTACTAACTATAAGGCACAATATTTAAAGGAAATAGCTGAAGAATTAACAAATATTTTAGATAAGACAGATTTTTTATTAAAATGGATAGCTAATGATGAAAATGATAAAAAAAATAACCCTACTTCTTATCTAAATATCAGAGAATCTTTTAGTGATAAATTTATTAAATCTGTGAAAAATAACCTTTATGGTTTATTAAATATTGGCAAAATTGAGCCTAGTTTTATTAGTGGGAATATGTTAATTATTCCTTTAAAAAATCGTAAAATTAAAGAAACTTATGAATTGAAAGTTATTAAAGAAATCTATAAAGATTTGTTGGTAAAACTTAAATATATTAGTAATAGTGATAAATTTAATCATAATTTAATTACTGCTAGTCACGGTGCGATCGAACTCTTAGAAAAGATGAATAATGATGATATAATGACTAAATATATTCAACAAACAAGTCAACAATTTGATCAATATTATGCTTTTCCTTTCTTTATATTAATACATCCTCAAATTATTAAGGAATATTTAGAGAAGGAAACAGAAAGAAAAATAGATGAAGACAAAAGTTTTCGATCGATTTTAGAGACTTATTTAAGATATATATTTCCCTTGCAAAATGTTCTACCTATTGGTTCATATTATCATGAATTTCCTTTTTTGTTATTTAATAGTTATACCTTTAACTTATTAAGATATAAATTATTCACCGATAAACAAATTTTTTCCTCATCCCAGTTAAATATTCTTAACTTAATTCTCTGTCAGCAAAATAATGAAAATTAATAACAATTTTTGTGCTTTTACTTTGATTGTGATAAATTATAGCATTCCTATATAAGTTATAAAAATGTTATATCCTCAGACTTGAGGGCGTTTTCATTGTCAAAATTTGGTTTAATTAAAAACTATAATTGGTAAGAAATCTAGGCATTTTTTCTGATTAGAAAATAAATTGTTATGAAAAACTCTGATATTTTTCGTTAAAATTGAGTTAAATTTATTTAACAGTATCTATTAGAAGTCAGATTGCTGATATGCCTCGCTGATTGCTGCACGATTTATTACACGTTGGGATAATGGTTTTAGCTTAGCAAGATGATAAAGTTAACATAATTCGCCTTCCATGATGACAAAGTTAACAGTTTTCGTTCAATAAATTGAACTAATAAAATGTAATTTTACCTCGACTTTGACAAAACCCTGCTTAAACAAAAGGTAAACTTATTTTCAATTTCTCACGAATGATTTAGGATTGCTATATTGATGAAGATAGGGAAAAGTGCTTTATCAAATAATCTTAGATAAGATTTTAATTTTTATTGAATAAAGATTATAGCTTTTATTTACTCTTAATTTATTATAAAAACTGTCAAAAAGTTACTATTTTTAAAATCAATTTCTCATTATGGCAATAAAACGATCAAACTCGAATTTACCACAACAAAAAAACAAAAAAATTTCTGAAAATCAAGAGGAAAAAAAATTGTTATTACCCACTCAAATAGTGGAAGATATGACAGAAAATGAAGACAAAATTCGCCCCCATCGTTTTCAAGATTATATCGGGCAAAAAGACTTAAAAGGGGTGATTTCCATTGCTATTGAGGCGGCTAAAAAACGAGGTGAACCATTAGATCATATACTATTATATGGTCCTCCGGGGTTAGGTAAAACTACCATGTCTTTAATTCTCGCTCAGGAAATGGGGGTAAATTGCAAGATTACCTCTGCACCAGCTTTGGAGCGTCCGAGGGATATTACAGGGCTATTAGTGAGCCTTCAAGCAGGGGATATTTTGTTTATTGATGAGATTCATCGCCTTAATCGTATGACAGAAGAGCTACTGTATCCTGCCATGGAAGATGGTCGTTTGGATGTAACTATTGGTAAGGGACAAGCTACCAAAATTCGCAGTATTCCTTTATCTCCCTTTACTCTCATCGGAGCGACTACAAAAATAGGCTCTTTGACTTCACCTTTGCGCGATCGATTTGGCTTAATTCAACGGTTACAATTTTATGAGATAGACGATCTAACGGAAATTATACTTCGATCGAGCGCCATTTTAAAAGTGGAAATCGATCGAGGTGGTGCGAAAGAAATAGCTAGTAGGTCAAGAGGTACACCAAGAATTAGTAATCGTTTACTGCGAAGGGTAAGGGATTATGTGATGGTAAAACATCAATGCGCCATCACTCAAGAGTTAGCAAAAGAAGCCCTAGATTTGTATAATGTCGATGAATTGGGCTTAGATTGGACAGATAGACTGGTATTAAACACCATGATAGAACAATTTAAAGGAGGACCAGTAGGATTAGAAGCCATTGCCGCCGCTACGGGAGAAGATACGAAAACCATCGAGGAGGTATATGAACCTTATCTTCTGCAAATAGGCTTTGTCCATCGCACCCCAAGAGGTAGAGTCGTGACAGATAAGGCTTATAGTCATTTAAAAATTAATTTTCAGCTACCCCTTGACAAACTTTTTTAAAAAGGATATACTGTTTATCATAAAGGATCAAAGTATCCGATGTGGGTGTGAGGAATCAAATAGAGAAGCCTTTGGGGTCGAAACATGGCAAGACTCCCAAGGGCTTTTCTTTTTTAGAGTTTTTTGTCTGTGATGTGAATTTGTCAATAATGGGAAATTGTGATTGAGTATCCCTAATTTCTTAGAGATTGCTTCGTTACCTCGCAATGACAGATAATAAAAATATTCTTTACAATATCAAGTTTGATCTTAAATGAGTAAACAAAATAAATCTTTACCAACTTCGTTTCTCATAGTTTTTGCTAAATTTGTCTGGAAAAGTTTATGGTTAGCCATGATGTCACAGTTAGCGCCTAGTGAAAAGGGTAGTTATCAGCGTCCGTCTAGTCAATTTCGTCATCAAATTAATGGTGATAATAATATTTATACATCAGAAGTCGATCGATATTGTTTATATGTTGGTATAAGTTGCCCTTGGGCGCATCGTACTCTTATGGTAAGAGTATTAAAAGGATTAGAAAATGTGATAGATGTCAATATTGTTATTCCCTCTGTCAATCAAGGGGGATGGGAAATGCAAAAAATTTCAGAAAATTGTCACAATTTAAGACAACTTTATCAACTATCTCAACCTGATTATAAAGGGCGTTGTACTGTACCTGTTTTGTGGGATAAAAAGACTAAAACTATTGTTAATAATGAGAGTGCAGAAATTATTGTTATTCTCAATAATCAGTTTAATGAATATGCTAAAAATCCTGATTTAAACCTTTATCCTGATGAGTTTAAATCTGAGATAGACTCATGGAATGAGAAAATTTATCACCATGTTAATAATGGCGTTTATCGTTGCGGTTTTGCTCAAACTCAAGAGGCTTATGAGGAGGCTTGTCTTGGTTTATTTACTGTTTTAGATGAAATTGAGGCTCATTTAACCCATAATCGTTATTTATGTAACCATCAATTAACTTTAGCTGATATTCGTTTATTTACTACTTTAATTCGTTTTGATGCTGTTTATTACACCTTATTTAAGTGTAGCTTAAGATCGATCGAAAGCTACCCGAATTTAAGTCGATATATGAAAGATATTGATACTCTTGCTGGAGTAAAACAAACTTACGATTTAAAAGTGATTAAAAAAGATTATTTTGGCAATTTATTTCCCCTTAATCCCAGTGGAATTATACCTTTATAGTGAATAATGAATAATGGATAATGAATAATGAATAGTGAATGAATAATTGTTAATTGTTAATTGTTAATTCTTAATTCTCAAGTGGCTTTTTCAATTAAAGAATGAATTTCTTGGAGCAAAAGTTGTCGATCGTACGCTCCTTTTCTGATAATATCTTGGGCATAATGATTTAAGTTTTGTCGCTCTTGTTCACTCAAGTCTTTTGCTGTAATAATAATCACGGGAATTTTTGCCCACTCAAGATTTTGTCGTAAAAGATTAATAAATTGAAAACCGTCTATTTTCGGCATCATTAAATCTAAAAGAATTAACTGTGGTGCATGGATTTTGACTTTATTTAATCCATCTTCGCCGTTTTGGGCTTCCACTACTTCCCAATCTTCTTTTTCTAATAGTCTGCGCATCATTTTGCGAGTAGTTTCATCGTCATCGATGATCATGATGGTTTTCTCAGAAATTGTGTTATATTTTGCTAAAATATCTTTTAGCTGATTTTGATTTAAGGGTTTGCTTAAATAATCTGTAGCACCTAACGTATAACCCATCGATCGATCGCTTAAGAAAGTTGCCATAATCACAGGAATTGAAGCTAATTCGGGGTCAGCTTTCAGTTGACTCAAAACAGACCAACCATCGATTTTAGGCATCACCACGTCTAAAATAATCACGTTAGGTTTGATTTTTCGAGCTAACTCTAAAGCCTTATCAGGCTCTGTAGTAGAAGTAATCTCAAAATTGCCGTTAGCTAAAAAACGAGTAATAACTTCATGGGTACTAACATCATCATCTATGACAAGGATTTTTTTCATAGATGTTTTGCCAGAAGATTCATCTTGAGAGATTTCTGATGTTACCTGTTTTATTTCTGATTTGATGTCTTTTACTTCGGCAGGGAGATGAATCGTAAATGTTGTGCCTTTTCCTTCCTCACTGTCGAGAAGAATATAACCCCCCATCATTTCCGTAAATTTTTTGGTGATGGTTAAACCTAAACCTGTACCGCCATATTTTCTAGTGGTAGAAGCATCCGCCTGAGAAAAGGCATTGAATAATTTAGCTTGTTGTTGCGGATTCATGCCAATACCAGTATCTTTGATCTCAAATTTTATCCAGTCTCGATCTTCTTTGGTATATCGATCGATCGTCATAGTAATAGTACCATTTTCAGTGAATTTACTGGCATTACTCAACAAATTAAAAGTATTTTGACGAATTTTAGTCACATCCGCCGTCATAAATCCTAAATCATCAGGATAATGAACTTCAAGGATATTATTATTTTTTTCGATGAGAGGTTGAATAGTAATAACAATTTCTTTAATAACTTTACTCAACTCAAAATGTTCTAAATATAACTCCATTTTTCCTGCTTCAATTTTAGAAATATCTAAAATGTCATTGATTAAGCCTAATAAATGCTTTCCTGCACCTTGAATTTTTTTCAAATCTTCGACAAATTCTTCTTCCCCCATGTCTTCGGCTTCTTCTTGTAATAACTCACCATAACCGATAATGGCATTTAAAGGTGTGCGTAATTCGTGACTCATATTCGCCAAAAATGAACTTTTTGCTTGGTTTGCTTCTTCGGCGGCTTCCTTGGCGTTTTCTAATTCCTGAGTGCGTCTTTTGACTCGACTTTCTAATTCCTCATTGCTTTTTGCTAAAGAATTAAAGGACATTTGTAATTTTTGAGCCATATAATTAAATAGATATGCTAAATGTCCTAACTCATCTTTACGATTAACTTCAATCTGAAAATCTAAGTTACCATCGGCAACGGTTTCGGTAGCTGACATTAATTCTTTAAGGGGTTTTTCAATGTCATTTTTGATTAAACCATAAAGTATTAAAATAATGGTAGTTAAGGATAAAAAACCAACTAGAATCATACTTCTAGCGATCATAAACACTTGATTATTTAACCATGATTGAGGTACGATCGTCACCCAATACCAATCGGGTCCGTCTATGTGACTGACAACGTAATACTCTTGATTTTTTTCACTATGAACTACAACGGAAGGTGCAATGGGACCGTCAATATCAATAGATTTCATCAGTTCCAAATATACTTCCCAATCGTAACCTCTAGGAATGTTCTTGTCTATCATGTCATTGATGCTAATGTTTCCGTCACTTTCCTTAATTTCTTTCATCAAATCAGGATGGACAATAAATCTACCCTCTCGATCGAATATGATATTTTCAGTACCATTAATTTTTTCTTGTAAAGTACTGGTTTGTAACTCTTGAATCAGAATATCATGACCAATAGTACCAATATGTTCCCCTTGTTCATTGTCAATGGGAGTCACACTAGAAACCATCCAATCTTCTTGAGTCGCATCATAATAAACGCTACTCCAAACGGTTTTTCTTTCGGGGTTATTTTCCTTCGTCGTGATTTGAAAAGACTCATCCGTAGTAACGATTTTATCAGACTCCGCTTTTTCTGTCCAAGGGTAACTAGGCATATAAATTACAATGCCATTTTCAGGAATTTGAATATAGGTATTAACGAAGTTTTGTTGCCACGATAAACCATAGGATTTAACTATATCAAAAAAGTCAACTATTCGCTCTTTTATTTCTTCAGTAAGAACGACATTTTTTCCTAAGAAAACACCGGGTACATATTCATAATTAAAGGGAAGAATATTGCGAATTGTTCCATCAGGTCTTTTTGCTACTATATCATCAAATTTATCAAGATATTGAAAGGTAGGATTTTTTAATTCTCTTGTTAAAATCTTTTTCATTGCATTGTTATTAATTTCAGCTTGTAAAAAGATTTCACTTTCTTTTTTGACTATCACATTAGTATAAGTTTGAACATTTTTTATAGTATTTTCCTTGACTTTTCTCATTAAATATAGAAATCCTAAACCATTACATATAAGGGTAATTATTCCGACCCAAATAAACGTTTTAATGAGGGTTTTTCTGGTTAAAGATTCATAAAAAATCGGCTTAGATTTAGATTTTTGAGAGTTAGGATTTTTTAAGTTTTTTTTCTTCATATTTTTATCAAGTATGTTATCTTGTCGATCGATTTAACATGAAAATTAGATTATTTTGTATCATTTCTTACCAACAGAGTTCTAAAACTGCTTTTAAATTTTTATATAATTCATCTAAATTTTCTCCTTAGTTATGGACACCTGAAATACTTGGTACAATGCCGACATATAGCGTTGTTTCTCGATCGTATTCAATATAATCTGTAAAAACTCTAATCATAATTTGTCTATCTCATAAATATTAACACGAAAAAAGTTATGCTTTTTTAACAAATTCAGGAAAACTTACTAAAATACAATTCTATCAATCTTTTAGTATTCCACAATGTTCGATCGAAATACCATATTTAGTAGTTTCATTACCTATCCTATTCATAACACTTTTTAAATTTACCTTTTCTTCAAACCATAATCATTAAAATTCACTACAATATATTCTTTTCTTAATGTCATATTGACTACTTTGATATTAAAATAAAGTATAGCAACTAAAAAACTTTTATGGTGTCTAAGTTATTGATATGAAAAAAATCACCAAAAAAATTATCACCTTTATTCGTGCAGTCTTGGCAAATTTGATCTATCTTATCTTAGGAAGAAGTTCGATCGTACAAGAAGTCAAAACACTAAAACGGCAGGTTGAGGATTTATCGAGAGAGAAAGAAATTCTTGATTCAGAAATCAAGGTTTTAAGTGATAATTTTGCCGAGTTAGATGTCATGAGAAAAAACCTGCAAAATGAGCTTTATAGCCTAGAGAAAAACAAGGTAAATTTACAACCCAACATTGAACAAGAAGAAGCAATATTATTAAATTTACAACAGCAGATAAAAGAAATAACACAAATCAAAGAAACTCAAGAAATTTTAGTTGCAAAATTAAAGCAAAAAATTATTGAATCAGAAGATACATATAACGTTACAAATATCCCTTGATGAAACCAAAGAGGGATTTCAATTATACTTGCAAAAAGTATTTATTCCCTATAGTTATTATAAACTGGTATATGGATTATCTAAACCTGCGGATAAAAGCCAGTATATCAGAATGTTTGATCATATTTATCGACAATTAATCGAACAAGTATTTATGCGATTAGGGTGTAAACTTGTTTAAATATTCCCAGTTAGATAATTAATTTGTCTATTTTGTCTATAATAGAATTATCAAAATTTGACACTCAAACTAAATTATGCAATTTGTCTCTGCCACAGAAGCCAAACAAACTTTTGGCACAATCATAAATCAAGCACAGCGTGAACCTATTGTAATTCAGAAAAAAAATCGTGACGTTGCAGTTATTTTGTCTATAGAAGACTATCAAAGAATAACTCGAAGTAATATTCGAGAATTTCAAGAATTTAGAGCAAATATTGGACGTAAAGCAGAAGAGAGAGGTTTAACGGAAGAAAAATTACTAGAATTATTAGAAGATGATTAATTCTTCAATGCGTCTAGTTTTAGACACCAATATTTTAATTAGTTCAATTCTTGCCCGTAAGTCTATTCCTGCACAAGTGTTAAATTGGGCAGAAGATAATGGAATTATTTTATATTCTACAGATACTTTAACAGAATTATTCTCAGTCTTAAATAGGAAAAAGTTTGCCAAATATATTAAATCAGAAGAGATAGAAGGATTCTCTGAGCGCATTAAGACAACGTGGCATCATGTCTCGATTATACAAAGAGTTAATCTTTGTCGAGATAAAAAAGATGATAAATTTATTGAATTAGCGTTAAATGGTAATGCTTCACATCTTATTACGGGGGATAGTGATTTATTAATTTTGCATCCTATTCAAGATATTTCTATTCTTAATCCCCGTGATTTTTGGAATTTAATTAATCATAAATTAGACACATAAATTAACAAAACATAGTACAGATATGAGAGACAATATTTAATGTTAGTTTGTCGTGATGGCTTTAGCCATTAAAACCGTAGTTGAAGACAATCAAAATATAGTTGTAGCAACGGGTACAGGTTCAGGAAAAACCGAATGTTTTTTGATACCTATGATGGATTATCTCCTCAAAAATCCCCATGCAGGAGTACAAGCATTAATACTATATCCCATGAATCTCGTTTAACTTGATTTTAAGCACATTCAAGAATCAAATTTTGACTTTTTTCCTGTGCTACTAAATGAATGACCTGTTGAGAAATATACCACATTAAAATAGGAGGTACAGCATTGCCGATCGCTTTATATTGACGATTTTCAGAAACCACATCTAATCTAAAATTATCAGGAAAAGATTGTATCCTAGCTGTTTCTCGTGGGTAATTGATCATAAGTTTTGTTTAAATATTTAAAATTACCTAATATGCCTAAATCCATTTCTCCACAACCACTAAAAAGCGATAATATCCTTAATATTTCCATAATTTTTAAAATTTTTTATCATATATATTTACAATTTTTATCATAAAAATTTTTTATCCATATTTAAAAATCTCTCCGATATTTTCCCTAAAATAACTTTGAGCTTTCTTTATATCAGAAATTAAAAAGTTAGTAATATCAATTCCCAACCCATAAATTCTAATTTTCTCATCAAAGATTGGATTAATTATCACAGGTTCAATATTCTGATAATAGGGATAAATTAAAACTCCCGTGTCACTATTTAAGGCTTTACAATAAGTATAAATTTGATAAAAATCTGCATTGATGACAGCACGATCAAAATTTTTATTTTTGATGTCAATAATAACTGTATGACTTCCCTGATAAACTATATCAGGCTCGATCGAAATTTGTTCTTGATTTTGCTTTTTATAATTCGCCACTTTTATTGAATCTTTATATTTAAAAATATCGTTAGGAAAACTTTGTTGCAGAAAATTTACCATATATCTTTCAAACAAAAGATTACTATTAATAATTAAGCTAAAAGATAAATCATTCCCTATATTTTTATAAGACATATTTTGTAGAATTAAACAAGCAAATTCAAAGGCATTAGCTAAATATTTTTCTTGTTTATTAAAATTTAATCTAATATTTTTTAATCTCTCAACTCTAATAGATTCATTAGTGATATAGTCAAGAGTTTTTGTTATCTCAAATTGTTGATAATTTGGGAAATTAGCTATTAATTTTTGATATGCCTTTTTAATAACTCTCATAGCAAAATAATCCATTTCTATCTTTTGAGTATAAGTAATGAAATAAGGCTCAATTCCTAATTTAATTCGTAAAAATGATTCAAAAAAATTAACATTTCCTTGTAAGTATTGACTGATAATTTGTGTATTTTTATATTGAGGCGGAATACCTTGCTTCACTAACTTTTGTAAGTTGTCTAAAAATTGATCAATAATAAACTTAGAAATATCAATATTTTTATCATAACTTAAACTATTATTCTGGGAATCTGCTAATTTATCATTTAAAATTAATCTTAAATAATCAATATTTGTCAGATAACTAATAGAAGGTTCAATAATAATTTCTAAATTTTTGGTTATTATTTTACCAACATAACCTTGAGGTATAATTAAATAATTAGCATCTAATAAATAGTCTGAATTTAATGATTTTAGTAAAATGTTTAAATCATTCAGTTCACTATTATCTACCCATATTTTTGTACCTGATTTAATCTTTAGTATCTTCATTTAAAAATTCTTTAATAGATTCTTCTAATTCAGATGGTGATGTTAAATATATTTTGTTACCCAAAATATTAGGAATAACACTTTTATCCCCATGAGCATATTCAACTAACATCGGAATTATTTTATATTGGATAATTTCATATAAATCCTCTGATGTCCAATTATAAATTTTGTCTTTTGTGTCTAAAGTTGGAATAAAATAAGAATGACCTATTTGATAGTCTTCAGAATTAAAATAATTTTTGATATTGTTATTAATTTTTTGTAGAAAATCACCTAGTAAATGTTGGTTATTAAAGGTAGATAATTGATCTATTAATTCATAATCTGGTTGCATTTCTATAAATAAAAATCTTCTCCTAATAGCAAAATCTACTAAAGCAATACTTCGATCGGCAGTATTCATTGTGCCAACAATATGCAAATTTTCAGGTATAAAAATAGGGTAGGTATCTCCGCTATCTCCTAATATTATATTGATTGTTTTGTCTCGATCTAAGGCATACAATAATTCACCAAAAATAGCACTTATATTTCCTCTATTTATTTCGTCAATTACTAATAAATATTTATGCTTACTTTTATTTTTTGTGTCTTGTTCTATTTTCCGCAATAACTGAATTAAAATCCCTTCTACATATTCAACATTATTATTTTTAATCGTTTTCCCAATAACAAAATCTTGATAAGAATAGTTTTGATGAAATTGAATTTTGACTGTTTCTTTATATTTTTCCGATAGTTGATCAATTAAAAAGGATTTTCCTGTACCGGGTACGCCTGTTAAGATTAATTGTTTATGTTTTTCTAATAGAGTAAAAAGTTTATTTTTATCAATTTTCATATAATTTTTTACATAAGTTGAATCAGTGGTTAATTGTATTTTATATTCTTGATCAATATTTGATGATTTATCTTGTTTTTGAGTAAATTTAACTAATTTATCAATGTTTAAATATTGACGATATTCTTCTGCTTTAGTTTTTTCTCTACTAAATTTTAATATTATAGACTCTTGTAAATTAAAAAGTTTTTTAGCTAAATCATAATTCATTTTATAATCTTGATAAAAGTATTCCCTTATTTTTTTAATATTAATATTAACATTGTCTTCTTCAAATTCATAACTTCTATATAACCAAATAATCAGAGCATCTAAAGGATATTTTTGCTCATACATATTTAAAATATTGTTGACAAATACATTTTTTAGTCGATATTTTTTTTCTTTTCCTTTGTCTAAAAGATGATCACTAATACTATTATCGATTGTGTCTTTAACACGAGAAAAAATTTGACTAAAATTACTTTTAGGATTATAAAATTGTCTATTTGACTCAGAAAATCTAGTAAAAAATAAACACCATTGAGTTTCTACTTCTTCTGTTTCCAGATCAAAACATCCCCCCAGTTCATAAATTGTTTTTTGTCCTAAATCTTTGTCACTATAAAGTTTAGTTGAATCAATCCAAGTATCACCATTAATACCTAGTTTAGATAAAAATAAATAAATCGGGAAAGTATCAATATTACCTTGTTTGCCACCAATATATTTAATATTAGATAATTGATTGATTGCATTAAAAATAGTTTCTTGAGAAAAATAAGGCATATTTTAATTATCAGAAAAATACTGTAATTTAATACTTTTTGCTAAGTGAAAAGCTAATCGACAAGGCACAGCATTTCCAATCATTTTATATTTTTGAGCAGTGGTACAACCCACAAATTTAAAATCATCTGGGAAAGACTGAAATCTAGCTATTTCTCGCACAGAATAACGTCTATTTTCAAGAGGATGAAGAATGCCTGAATGTTCAGGAGTAGCGGCGGCGGTAATTGTTCCCATAATTTCATCTAAATTAAATCTACGATAAAAATTGGGCGATCGATATTTTTTTATATTATTTCTGATTTCTGTTAATCTTTCTGGTAATTCTTCATCAGGAATATTTTTCCACGAACCACCGGGGGGGATAAATTGAGCTAAATGTAGTGCTTGGGGTGATAAATCCCAAACTTCTTTTTCTTCGTCTAATGGTAAAGGTTTTTCTATTACTTTTTTAACAACTAAATTAGATTTTTTAGAAAGAGGAAAAGGGAAATTATAGGCTAAACTTAAATCATTGCGAACACCCACTAAAAAAACTCTATATCTATTTTGAGGTACTTCATAATCGGAAGCATTTAATAATTGAAAATATAGTTTATAACCAATTTTTTTTAATTCTAAGGAAATTCGATCGGGCATTTTTAAGCCATTTTCGTCTTTAGCAGATAAAAAACCCCTCACATTTTCAAATACAACTATCTGGGGATTTTTGGCTTTCAAAGTTTCGATAACCTGCTGAAATAAGCCCCCTCTTTCATCATTGACTGAGTTTCTATTTCCTGCACTGGAAAAGGGTTGACAAGGAATACCTGCTAAAATTACATCACAATCTGGTAGAGAATTTTTATCAATATTTTTAATATCTTCAATTGTTATTTCTCCTAAATTTTGTCTATACGTTTTTTCTACGGCAGGATCAATATCATTGGCAAAAACTATCTCATAACCTGCTTGATGAAATCCATAATCAAAGCCACCACAACCACAAAAAAGACTAATAACTTTAGGTTTAGTAGTGGGGATTTGCGTAATAAGATTAGTATTATTATATGTAAAAAGTTCAAACTGACTTGTTGGTAGAATCATTATGTTGTCATAATTGGTTAAGTTAGCAAGGAAATATAGTTAATATTATATAGCAGTCCTAAATTATTTTATATATAAATATCAAAATAATAAGATTATAAAAGAAAAACATCGACTGTGTAAATTCTGTCGTAAAAATTTAAGAGATTTTTCATCATCAGCTCGATCGAGCTTTTATTATAGAATTTTTAAGAGAAGTTATCATAAGCGAATAAATTTAATAAATGGACAATCTATTATGTTTATTTACCTTCTTACTTGACTTTTTAAAACAAAACAAATATTTGAATTTGCATAATGTCAATTAGTGAAAATAATCTTGAAAATAAGTTTTTAAGAGTTGGTTTTCTATACAAGGACAAGCAATTATATTGAATAAATTTTCTAAGGTTTTATCTTGTTCAAAATCAAATGAACCTAACGATCGTTGTAAAAAATTTTCCGATTTTAGTAATGTTAAAAAGGGCGTTAATTCATTATCTACTTTCGATCGAACTGTTTGCTGTAATTGTGCATACCATTGCTCATAGGATAAAACTTTTATAGTGGGATTATTTTTTTCCATCCATTGTAATAAAGTTTCCCATTTTATGGGGTGAGGATTAACTAAATTAAAACTCTTATTTAAAGATAATTGTTGTTGAGATAAATAGACGATCGTTTTACTGGTATAATCAACAGGGACAAGATTAACAAGAGCTTTCATATCTGGAAAAGTAGATAATTGCCGACAACCTTTTAGCATTCTAGGAATAAATTCAGCGTTGAAAGATGAGGCAGGTTGATTCAAATTAATGATATTACTAGGTCTAAAAATTGTAACAGGAATTCCCCTCGATCGAGCTTGTAATAATAATTTTTCTGCCACATATTTACTCTTAGCATAACCACCACATAAAAAGTGTCCATCGGGAATTTGTTCGGTTTTAATAAAGGTAATTTTTTCGGAAGAAAAAACATCAGTGGTAGAGATATAAAAAATAGATTTTGCTTTATTTTTACAGGCTAATTTGATAATTTCTTTTGTACCTTGTACATTAGCATTTCTTAAAGAATTATAGGGATAAACGATATTTACCCACGCACCACAATGGAAAATTATATCTATTTCTTCGGTTAATTGTTCTATTTTTGCAACGGATAAACCTAAATTTTTCTCTGCTAAATCTCCCATAATGGGGACAATTCGATCGAGATATTTCTCTTGCCAAAGATTATTATTAATTAATTTATTTTTGATTCTATGTAAGGCATCTTCTTCATTTTTTCCTCTTACTAAACAATAAATTTGATAATCGGTATTGATTAAAAGTTCTGATAATAAATATACTCCTAAAACTCCCGTTGCCCCCGTCAAAAAAGCATTACATTTTTGTTGATTATAAATAAAGGAATTTTCAGGAAAAATATTTAATGGTAAAATAGCATCGAATTTGATTAAATTTAATTCATCTTTAGATAAGTTAATCGATTTTTTGAGAGGAATATTTTTTGCTAAACAATGAATAGTAGGATTTTGTAAAAATTTGTCAATAGAAATATTTGCATTAAAATAAGTATTGATTTCATCAATAACTATAATCGCTTTTAAAGAATCTCCTCCTAAATCAAAAAAGTTATCATTAATGCCGATATAATCCACATTAAAAACATTTTGCCAAATATCAACTAACTTAATTTCTATGGGATTTGTAGGTTCGATATAAGGGGTTTTACGGGGATTTTCTTGAGGGGGTAAAGGGAGAGATTTTCGATCGATCTTACCATTGAGAGTTTGAGGAAATTCCGTTAAAACGATAAATTTAGAGGGGATTTCATGGAGAGGTAATTTAGTTTTTAAATAGGTAATTAAAGAGGGAATAATTTGCTCATTTTCTGTGGGAATTTTTAAAGTTATATAAGCAATTAATCTTTGATCTTCTTCACTAAATTTGTGTAAAATAACAACGGCTTTATTAATATTAGGATGCTTTTCTAAAGTGGCTTCGATTTCGCCTAATTCGACACGAAAACCCCTAATTTTAACTAATTGATCATTTCTACCGACAAATTTTAACTGTCCATCAGGCAAATATACCCCAATATCTCCCGTTTTGTACATTTTTGAGTCAGAATTATCACTGAAAGGATTTACTAAAAATCTCTCGGCGGTTAAGTCGTCTCGGTTACGATAACCTCTAGCAATACCAGCACCTGTCAAATATATTTCTCCTAAATCCCCTTCTTTGACTATTTGTAAATTTTCATCTAACAAAAATATTTCGGTTTGACTGATAGGCTTACCAATGGGGGGAATATCATTATAGCCTTTGGGAATGAGCGCAACGGTGGAAAAAGTAGTATCCTCAGAAGGACCATATAAGTTAAAAACCTGTTGAACATTACTACATTTATATACTTCCTGTACAATGTTGTTAGATAAGGCTTCCCCAGCAAGGTTGACGGTGGTGACGGATTCGGGAATACCATTGATTGCACAAATAGATGCGATCGCACTGGGTACAGTATCAATGAGGGTGACTTGCTTGGCGTGAGAAGATTCGGGCAAGTGTAAAATATTATCGACTAAAATAACTGTACCGCCAACGCTAAGGGGGGCGAAAATTTCAAAAATGGATAAGTCAAAACAAATGGAAGTGGAAGCTAAGACTCCTTTTAGTTGTGAAAAAGAGTAAAAATTTATTGCCCAATTAATAAAAGCTACGGTGTTTTTGTGGAGAATTTCGACACCTTTAGGGATACCTGTTGATCCAGAAGTATAAATAATATAAGCTAGTTTATTATTATCTGATAATAACTCTAATTTTTGACTAGAAAATTGTTGTATTTTAGTTCGATCGAGTTCTAAATTAATAGTAATAGCGGAAGAAAAAGGGAGTTTATCTTGTAAAGATGTTTGGGTAATTATGACTGATAATTGAGCATCATTAATCATAAATTCTAACCTTTCTTTAGGATAGCAGGGATCAAGAGGAACATAAGCAAATCCTGCTTTTAATATCCCTAATAAAGTAATGATTAAACTTGCCTTTCTTTCTAAACAAACTCCAACAATAACTTCTTGAGTTTTGTCTATATTTAAACTGTGTAAATAATGGGCTAATTGATTGGATTCTTCTTCTAATTGTTGATAAGTTACTGATTCAGTATTCGTTAAAATTGCAGTTTTATTCAGATTTTGTTCTACAGTATTTTCAAAAAAATTTTGAATATAAGTAATAGTCATTATCGATAAATAATTAGAGTGTTAACATTTTGATCATCAATTCTTTCGTAGGAAAATTCATCAACTCCATCAAAGGCAAGAAAAATACCTAAACCGCCAATTTGTCTTTCTTCCAAAGGAATATCGATCGTTTCTTCTTCTGATTCTAGTTTAGTTCTAGGGTCAAAAGCTATACCACAATCAATAATTTTAAATTCGATCGAACTTTCCGAGATTTGACACTCTAAAATAATATCACCAGTAGCATTAGATTCTTTATAGCCATAACTAATAATATTAGTCGCTAATTCATCAATAGCAAGACGTAATTTATAGAGCTTTTTTTTGTCTAAATTAGCGGATTTTGCCAAATTTACCACAAATTCCGTGATAGTTTTGAGAGAATCTAACGTAGCCGAAACCGTCAATTTTTCCATCATAATAACTATAAAATAAGTAGGTTGGGTTGAGGCACGAAACCCAACAAAAATTAAAGTCAAAAAACTATAAAATCAGTAGGTTAAGTTGGGGCATCGAAACCCAACAAAAATTAAGCCAAAAAACTGTGGGTTGCACTTCGTTTAACCCACCCTACAATTTATTATTATTCGTAGGTTTCTTGAATAATTAAACTGTGATGAAGTCCAGTTTTTTCGATCGTATCTATAATCATTTCATCAGCGCCAACTACATAAACATCAACCCCAGCGCCCATTTTTTGTTTAGAAAAGACTAATACCCTTAAACCAGCACTAGACATAAATTCTAAATCATTCATCACCAATACTAATTTTGTAGGCTCGGAAGCGGCGGCTTCTTCAATTTTAGTTTTAAAATCCCCCGCATTACTACCGTCTAATTCTCCGGCTAAAATAATTTTTGCTACGTCATTTTCGATGACTAAATTAATATCTAATGCCATTGTTTTTACTCCTTTTTTTATTGTTTAAATTCAATATTTGCAATATTCCTAATTCTTAATTCTTAATTCTTAATTCCTCATTATTTTGCTACTAGAATGATAGTCGATCGATCTCCCACTAACACTCCTTGCTGATTGTCTAACAAAGGCTCACCTCCCACAGTATAACTATCATTAGGGGAAGGCATACCAGTATTCACAGATAAGTACCATTTTGTGGGTGCTGGAGGTTGGGGTAAGTCAAACCAAAGGGCTTCCCAATGAGCATTAATGGCTACATAAACNAGTAGGTTAAATTGGGGCATCGAAACCCAACAAAAATTAAAGTCAAAAAACTATAAAATCAGTAGGTTAAATTGGGGCATCGAAACCCAACAAAAATTAAAGTCAAAAAACTATAAAATCAGTAGGTTAAATTGGGGCATCGAAACCCAACAAAAATTAAAGTCAAAAAACTATAAAATCAGTAGGTTAAATTGGGGCATCGAAACCCAACAAAAATTAAAGTCAAAAAACTATAAAATCAGTAGGTTAAATTGGGGCATCGAAACCCAACAAAAATTAAAGTCAAAAAACTATAAAATCAGTAGGTTAAATTGGGGCATCGAAACCCAACAAAAATTAAAGTCAAAAAACTATAAAATCAGTAGGTTAAATTGGGGCATCGAAACCCAACAAAAATTAAAGTCAAAAAACTATAAAATCAGTAGGTTAAATTGGGGCATCGAAACCCAACAAAAATTAAAGTCAAAAAACTATAAAATCAGTAGGTTAAATTGGGGCATCGAAACCCAACAAAAATTAAAGTCAAAAAACTATAAAATCAGTAGGTTAAATTGGGGCATCGAAACCCAACAAAAATTAAAGTCAAAAAACTATAAAATCAGTAGGTTAAATTGGGGCATCGAAACCCAACAAAAATTAAAGTCAAAAAACTATAAAATCAGTAGGTTAAATTGGGGCATCGAAACCCAACAAAAATTAAGCCAAAAAACTGTGGGTTGCACTTCGTTTAACCCACCCTACAATTTATTATTATTCGTAGGTTTCTTGAATAATTAAACTGTGATGAAGTCCAGTTTTTTCGATCGTATCTATAATCATTTCATCAGCGCCAACTACATAAACATCAACCCCAGCGCCCATTTTTTGTTTAGAAAAGACTAATACCCTTAAACCAGCACTAGACATAAATTCTAAATCATTCATCACCAATACTAATTTTGTAGGCTCGGAAGCGGCGGCTTCTTCAATTTTAGTTTTAAAATCCCCCGCATTACTACCGTCTAATTCTCCGGCTAAAATAATTTTTGCTACGTCATTTTCGATGACTAAATTAATATCTAATGCCATTGTTTTTACTCCTTTTTTTATTGTTTAAATTCAATATTTGCAATATTCCTAATTCTTAATTCTTAATTCTTAATTCCTCATTATTTTGCTACTAGAATGATAGTCGATCGATCTCCCACTAACACTCCTTGCTGATTGTCTAACAAAGGCTCACCTCCCACAGTATAACTATCATTAGGGGAAGGCATACCAGTATTCACAGATAAGTACCATTTTGTGGGTGCTGGAGGTTGGGGTAAGTCAAACCAAAGGGCTTCCCAATGAGCATTAATGGCTACATAAACATAGTTATCTTGAACCGTACCTCCTTTAGCGTGTTTACCACAAAGCATAAATGCGATCGTCTTACTCAAAGGCGACCAATCTGCATACCAAGCCTTGACACCGTGCCAACTAATATCAGGGTAGCCACTACCCACATAATCGAGGTTGTGAAAATGCCATGTATTTCTTAACACGGGGTGAGCGTTACGAAAACCGATACAATTCTTGGTAAATTGGAATAAATCGTTATTTTGCTTCAATAAATCCCAATTCAGCCAGTTTAACTCGTTATCGTGACAATAGGTGTTATTATTGCCGTGTTTCGTGCGTCCCATTTCATCCCCCATGAGAAGCATTGGCACTCCTTGAGATACCATGAGAATGGCGATGGCATTCTTAATCTGTTTACGGCGTAAAGCATTAATGCCCTCATCGTCGGTAGCCCCTTCCCAACCGCAATTCCAACTGTCATTATCGTTACTACCATCATTATTATTTTCCCCGTTGGCTTCGTTATGTTTATAGTTATAAGAAACCATATCCATCAAAGTAAAACCGTCATGGGCGGTAATAAAGTTAATGGAAGTAGCGGGCGCTCTACCTGCTGGGGCATACAAGTCGGGTGAACCTTGTAACCTTTGAGCTAACTCTCCTACCGTGCCATCTCCTTTGAGGAATTTGCGCACTCCATCTCGATATTTCCCATTCCACTCACCCCAACGTCCGTAGGCTGGAAATGAGCCAACTTGGTATAAGCCACCAGCATCCCACGCTTCCGCAATGAGCTTACATTTGGCTAAAATAGGGTCAAATGCGAGGCTTTCTAAGAGGGGGGGATTGGCAAGGGGAGCTCCCCAAGGATCGCGTCCTAAAATAGAGGCTAAGTCGAATCTAAAGCCGTCTATATGGTATTCTGAAGCCCAATAACGAAGACAATCTAAGACGATACCTCGCACGATGGGATTATTACAGTTAAGGGTATTACCGCAACCGCTAAAGTTGAAATAATAGCCTTCAGGGGTGAGCATATAATAGGTTTTGTTGTCGATACCTCGAAAGGAAATAGTCGGTCCTTTTTCGTTACCTTCGGCGGTATGATTGAAAACTACGTCTAAAATAATCTCAATGCCGTTTTTGTGTAATTGTTTGACAAGGTTTTTCAATTCGTCAACCTGCATCCCGAATTTACCTGTAGCGGCGTATCCTGCTTTAGGTGCAAAAAAGCCTACGGTGCTATATCCCCAATAGTTATAAAGGGTTTCTCCTGTTTCGGGGTTGGGGCGACTGTTTTCAAATTCGTCAAACTCAAATACGGGCATGAGTTCGATCGAAGTCACCCCTAATTCTTTGAGATAGGGTATTTTATCAATAATCCCTGCAAATGTACCTTTATGACTTTCTTTGATGCCTGATGAAGCGTGTTTAGTAAAACTACGAACGTGCATCTCGTAGATTATTTGATCTTCTGGGGGAATTTCTAAAGGTCGATCGTCCTCCCAGTCAAAATCGTCGAAAGCCAGTCTAGCTCTATGATGGTAGATGTCATCCCAGTCGGGAGTAACTCCCCATACATCCCTACCACCGATAATTTTAGCATAGGGATCGAGTAAAACTTTGCTTTTGTCGAACCAGTGTCCTTCTCGAAAATTATTAGCGCCATCCATGCGATAACCATATTCCAGATTGTCATAATCAAGATCGAAAACCATCATGGAATAAACGTTACCGATGCGAAACTCATCAGGAAAAGGAATTTCTGCGAAGGGTTGGGGGGCGTGTTTTTCAAATAAAACGAGGGTGCAAGAGGTGGCATGACTAGAAAAAATGGAGAAGTTAACGCCACCGGGTACAAAACTAGCACCAAAAGGGTAGGGATTACCCCGTCTCAGCTTATATTTTTCGTGGGTGTGGGTAGGATGAATGTCGATTCTTTGCATGGTTTTGCCAAAATAGGTGGTATTTCATTAACCGCCAAGAAATAAATTTCATGGCTAACAGCGAAAGTCTGCTAAAGCGACTAACCGATTTAACAGTCATTGCGAGGTACGAAGCAATCTCCGAAAACTCGATCTGGGGTTACGTTATCACGCTTCCCAACCTACGCAAATGCTATGCAAGGGCGTTTTCTACGGAGTCGCTGACGATGAAAAAGTTTAAAAATCCTGTCACTGCCATGGTGTCTTTGATGTCTTCCGATAAGCCAACTAGGGTTAGTTTTGCCTCTTTGGCTACGGCTTGGCGGTGGATTGATAATAATGTCCTTAATCCTGCACTAGACATATATTCTACCTTTGTCATATCAAGGATAATGTTGCTTTTTTCGGTGGCTAAAGGGATGATGGTTTCTGTTACGTCAGGGGCGCTCGATGAGTCTATTTCCCCTTCTATTACTACTATATGACCATTTTCGATCGAGTTTATCTTAATTTCCATAATTTTTTTGTGGTTAACATTTTTGATCCCCCTAAATCCCCCTTAATAAGGGGGACTTTTTTCTGACTTTTTTTGATTCCCCCCTTTTGTAAGGGGGGCTAGGGGGGATCAAGTTTTTGTAAGGGGGGCTAGGGGGGATCGACTACACAGGCTCGATCGTAACTTTAACCTTAACTCTGGTGTCAGTTTTAGGTAACTTAACGGTTAAAGCGTCTGCATCGAAGTCGCTGTAAGGTTCGCCGTCAATTTCGACTTTACTAATTTTGATGCTACCTTGAGGTAAAATGTCGGGAGATACCCTTAAAATATCGTCTGCAAAACCGCCGGGTATGGGTTTAAAGTAGAAATCCATAGGTTGCTTAGTGACGAGCAAGTTAGTATAAACTGCCGCTAAATAGCATAACTCGAAGGAATGATAACCACTCATGGAGTGACTACCTTTTCCTCTTTCGTTGCCTCCTGCTAGGTAGGGAATACCATTGGCTAAAACGTTGAAGTAAACCCCGCCGTCTTCTAAGTCTAAAAACCATGCATTATAGAATGCCGCCGATTCCCGCGCTAAACGGTGATATTCTTGATCATCTAATACCCCTGATAAAATGAAGTAGGCTAAGATCATTTGTTCTTGTTGCCACCAAGGTTTGCGATCGTGCCAAACGTAACGATGATATTTTTCACCTTCGGGAACAATTCTTTCTACCACATCATAGCATCCTCCCCGTTGTCGATCGGCACCGTGTTCGTTCATCAAATCAGCAATTTTCTTCGCTAATTCTACATACTCAGGTTTCGATTTGAGGCTTTGCATCCGCATCAAATTCCAAGCGATTTTATAGTTATGCCCAACTACTCCTCGATTTTGTTGCCATCCCCAAGTTCGATCGGGTGTCCAATCTTGATAGAATTTTTCTTGTACAAAGGGGCTATTGTCAAAATCAGGGAAATGCTTGGCGATCGTATCAAAGGTATCCTCTAACATATCAGCATACTCCTGTTTGCCCGTAGCTAACCAGAGATTGATTAAATAGGCGGGAGCGTGATCCCCTACGGAGTTCCAGTTTTTCCGCCCTTGATTGCGTCCTAAAGTGTCGCTGAGGGGGTCTAACATGATAGGATCGAGGTGAGAGAAATAACTACCGTGTTCGCCTTTGTCTAGGAAAAATTCGTTAAACAGTTTGATGGTTTTTTCGGTATCTGCCATGATGCGAGGATCACCGGTACAACGGTATGTTTGTATTGGTCCTGCGAGGGCGTAAATTTGTTCGTAGGCGGGAATTGCGTCGTAGTCATCCCCAAATTCTGAGGCGAAAATCTTTTCTTCTCGATCACCGTTAACATCGATACCATGATACCAGTAAACGATGCCTTCGTCTAAGTCTTCAAATTTCATGTGTTCTCTCAAATATTCTGTACCGTTTTCGGCGGCTTTGAGAAAACTATCGTTACCTGTCATTAAAAAGGCGGTGGCAAAACCATAGACTAAACGGGAGATGGTGTCGGTTTCTTGACGGAAGTTGGTTTGAGATTGGATGCCACTTAAGTTAAGGGTAGTGCGATATTTGCGGTAGTCAAATTCACCATCGCCAAATTGCGCCTTAATGTAAAACTTACCTAAAGCGTTGATTTGATTAATCCACCAGTTTTGTTTTTCAAAGACAAATTCGTGTTTTTTGCGTCCTGCAAATACAATTTGTTTTGCATCGAAATATTCACTATCGGGATAGAAAACTCCGTACACAAAAAGAAATCGATCGACTTCCAACATCGATCGCATACTTCCAGTAGCATCGGGATAGCCTTCATCAAAATTTTGAATGACTTTAGCATAAGCCATAGGGCTAATTAACACCTTAAACTCTCTACCATCAGAGGTTTTGAGGGTGAAAACGTCCTTGTCTTTATCGTAACTGGTGACATAACCAGCGATTAAGTCGGAAAAGGGAAAATCGATCGAAATAGTCATTTTTTTGTGATGATGTGTTAAATATTTATGATTGATCTAAATATGTTCGTAGTATGGGCTTTAGCCCGTTATCTGGGAATTATGGAAAAAACCTAACAATTTTTGTCATGGCGAGGGGATTGTTTCTCTTAAGATTTGATTTTTTTCCTGATTCTCCCGAAGCCATCTCTAATTATGTTGTCATTGTTTAATAACTTTATAAGATTGCTTCGTTACCTCGCAATGACACTGAAAACCCGATTATCACGTCAGAGAATTAAGCCTTTTCTATTTCCTCCACAAACGCCACCATAAATTCTTCCACAACCCCCGGATGTTTACCCGTAATTAAGTTGCCATCGATAACTAAATCAGCCGTAACATCACCGTCATAAATAACATCAGCTCCTGCATTTTCTACATCACAGATGATATTATGGGCGCAAGTAACTTTTTTATCTTTGATTAAATCTGTGTCAGCACAAAATAACCATAAACTATGGCAAATTGTGCCTAATTTTACTTTATTTTCATTAACGGCTTTGCGTAAAAATTCCACGGCTGGCGCTTTATTTTTTTCTCCTTTTTTCACTGTTACCTGATAACGTAATCTATCCATAGCATAAGCACCGATGCAGATTATGCCTTTATAGTCGGAAGGAGAAACATCGTTAATTTCTGTGGTGACATCCACATGAAACTCGATTATATCATTTTCAGGATTTGAGCCAAATCTGAGGGAATCATTACCCCATAAATGAGAAATATATTCTACTTCATAACCCTTTTCGGGGAAAAACTCATTAAAACGCTTATATTCTGTAGCGTCGAAATGTTCTTCAATAAGTACTGCGATTTTACCTTTAGACATTTGTTTTGAGAAAGATACCTTTCTAATGGGTTAGACTATTTGAGTTTCATTCTAGTTAAGCTCTCTATTTTTCCATCAATTAATTTACAATTATTAACTATTATTTCTGTTATTTTCTTGTCTTTTGTATAAGTTTTGTCTTCATAAGCATCATCTTAAAATATGTAATATTGCTTAAGTGACTTTGAAAAAAAACTATGTTAATGACATTTACTAAATAATCGTGCAAAATAGATGGTGAATTTTAAAATGAAAGTAATTTATCTCTTTGTTGCCTCTTGCCTTTTGCCTACCACCATCAGTAAAATTGAATGCAAACTATATATAGCTCTTAACTAAACTTAATATATTGTTCATTTTTTCAGTTCTTAAAGATAAAAGTATCTGATAGTATAAAATACTAAGTTAGAAAAATCTGTTTAGTAAGGAACTATTTATTATTATGGAAGCCATGATGTTATTTGCCCAATTACCAGAGGCTTATGCTATTTTCAAACCTTTAGTGGATGTTTTACCTGTTATTCCCTTATTCTTCTTACTCTTAGCCTTTGTATGGCAAGCGGCGGTAGGTTTCAGATAAGGATTAAAAGACATTATAGGAAAACAAGAAGAAAGGAAGATAAGTTGATTATAAAAAAATCTCTTATCTATTGCTATTAAGATTTTTACTGATTTAGGGTGTAATGGGGAAAAAATTAATCATTTTTAAGATAGGAGAGGGTAGTTTCGAGAAAGGCTTTTCCGTTACTATCCGTTTGAGTGACGATGACTCTAAGGAGTTGTTGGTAGAAACAGAAGGAAGATTACCCCCTGCACCAAATCTTTATCAGAGTTATACTGATTGGCAATCGAGTTATCGTAGTTTAGCTATTTCTTTACGTTTAGGCGCAAATTCGGCTCAAGTTACCAATGTAGCGGTTAGTCAGTGTTTAGAATATATTAATGTTTTACAAATTAACCTGAATCAATGGTTAGAAAATACTGCGGTACAATCTCTATTATTTGATCTTTTTCCTCATTTACATCAACAAGATTTGATTCGTTTTGTGATTCAAACGGCGGATGTGCGTTTATGGCAACTGCCTTGGCATTTATGGAGTGTTTGGCATCGTTATCCGCAAACGGAGATAGCTTTAAGTAAACCTAATTGTCAGAAGCCTAATCGATCGAACGATTTTCATTATCCTCGCAAAGTACGCATTTTGGCAATTTTAGGCGATCGAAGAAGTATAGATATAGAAAGAGACAGACGTATCTTAAATAATTTACCTAATGCAGAAGTGGTATTTTTAGATCAACCTAATCTAGCAGAATTAACGCCCTTATGGGAGCAATCATGGCAAATTTTATTTTTTGCGGGGCATAGTAGTAGTAATGATAACAACCAGTGTGGTTTATTGCAAATTAATCCTTACGAAACCATCGATATACAAAGATTAAAAAACACCCTTGCCAAAGCGATTCATAATGGGTTAGAATTGGCTATCTTTAACTCCTGTGATGGCTTGGGGCTTGGCTTTAATCTAGCTGATTTACAGCTACCCCAAACTATAATAATGCGAGAGGCTGTACCCGATGAAGTCGCCCAAGAGTTTTTAAAATTTTTCCTTCAAGCCTATTCCCAAGGTGAAACCCTATATCAAGCCGTTAAGGATGCCAAGGCGAAAATTCAAGACTTGTATCATCTTGAACAACAAGCCCCCGGCTCGTCATGGTTGCCCGTTATTTGCCAAAATTTGGCGGTTGATCCGCCTTTATGGGAGAATTTGACAGGAAAGAAAACAAAACAAGGTAATAACTTGAAAAATAGTGGCTTTTCTCGGTTTTTCTCGAAAAGATCGATCGTAGTTGGTGGTGTCACGATGATTGTGGGAATCGCATTATTAATAATAGGATTCAATTTTTTAGAGAAATTTTCGTTATCCTCTTCTAACACCCCTCCAGATATGTCAAAACCAATTCGTAAACCGTTAGAGGGGGGGGTGTGTGAATGCCCCTATGACATAGACAAAGCTGGAAGATTATGCGGTGGCAAATCCGCTTATAGTCGCCCCGGAGGAAGTCAACCTATTTGCTATGTAGGTGATAAGTAGGAGGGTGCTGAAAAAGTCTGAGGAAAGGGTAGGGCAAAGGTTTTAATGGTTTTAATTCTTAGAATCAGAGTCTGTAATTGTATAATACTACCCTGTTTTTTGAGGAAAAATTCCTAAAACTGCGCACTTTTTTGTTAATTTAATGTGTTGAATCCCTTGATTTTCCTAGTCTTCCGATTTATTCAGCAAAGCCTAATTATGATGAAAAATGTCGTTTTTGATTTAACCCTAGAAAAACCTATAGAATGAATAGTTAATAGTCAATGAACTTTTTTACTTCTCTCTTCTGATTGATAAGCTAAAACCTATTTATTTCAATTTTTATGGTTCTTCTACTTCTCGTCGTGATAAATTATGTCTAAAAAAAGGTATCAGGTATTGGGTAGCAGGTATTAGGTTAAATTCACACTGTTAATTTAATTTATAACAATTGCATTTTTAAAATAATCAAAGCTATAGGTGATAAAGTTTGTATTAATTATTTTTTATTAATTCTTGAAAATAACTAAAACTCTTAATCTACTCCCTATTCCCTATCTCAATTAGATACCTCCTAGCTTACTGACAATGCGATTCAATTTTGCTATTTTCTATGATTAAACCACGCAAATTTACCTCTCCACAAATTAAACAAGCCGAAGCCATTAACTTAGCAGATTATTATTATAACCGTTTACCTGTTTTTGGTATTACGATCGATGATGCTAGTACTGTCGATCGAGATGACGGTATTTGGTTAGTAGAATTAAATAACGGTAACTTTGAATTGCAAATTAGTATCACAGATGTTTCGACAATAATTCCTAAAAATTCTCCCATTGACGAAGAAGCGTTTTTAAGGGTAATTACGTTATATCACACTTCACCGCCTACCCCCATGTTACCCACTCATATTAGCACTAATTTAGGCTCATTAGAACCTGAAAAAAGCAGACTAGCTTTAACAATGTTTTTTGAAATTAATAGTAATGGGGCGGTTAATTCTTTTCGCATAAAAGAAACAATTTTTACCAGTAAAAAGGCTTTTAGTTATACCGAAGTGGAAGAAATTTTAACTAATCCTCAAGATAATGCTGAAGATAAATTATTAGTCAAAATGCAGAAAGTTTCTCAATTAATTGGCAAAGCAAGGGGAGGAAATTCTGGTATTTTAACTGAAGATGGTTACTTAGATGAAGATGGTAATTTAATTCAAGAAAATGTTAATACTTACCAACTTATCGCTGAATTAATGATTCTTACTAACACTTCGATCGCCAATTTTTTAGCAGAAAATAATATTCCTGCATTATACCGCACTCAAGACGTTGGGATCACAGATTTTGAAGAAGTTAAAAAAACTATGGGACATTGTTTAGTACCTGCAATTTATTCTCCTTATGCCAAGCCCCATGTAGGATTATGCCTTATGGCTTATACTCATTTTAGCAGTCCATTACGCCGTTATATTGACTTAGTTAATCACCGTATTATTAAAGCGATTTTAAAGAAACAATCATCACCTTATACCCTAGAAGAATTAGAAAAAATCTGCAACTATATTAATGAATATAATCAGCAATTAAAAATTTCTAAAACTAAGTATATCAAGCAAAAAAAACAAGAAGAAATTAAAAATAATTTTACTAATTTAGACAAATTAAATATTAACAAAATTTCTGTAGATAATTTTTCTGATTTATTACAATATGCCGTTTTTAAGAATGCGGTAGATAAAATTTTACCTTATATTGAATCTCGTATTGATACCTTACAACCAAAAGATTTTTATTATCTCTGGTTTGTTGCTAAAATTAACCAATTTTTTGAGTATGAAAATATTAATGTTGCCTCGATTTTATTAGTAAAAAATCAAATAGATAATTCGGTTATTGACTATACATCAGAATATTGTAATGAAGATCAAAATTATTATGTCCATTGTTATATAGATGGATTAACCACAGAAAATCCTAGTCAAGATACCAAGAAAAATAAGGCTAAACAAAAGGCTGGTTTAGCCACTATTAAAGGCTATGTATTAGGGCAATTAATTTCTAAACCTATAGAAGAATCCACTATCAATGAGGAAAAAAATATTCTCTTACCTGATGTTTCTTCTCTCAATGAAAAAGAGTTTTCTAAAATGTTAGATTACTGTGTGAAAATAATCACAGAAATAGGTAAAAGAATACCGAATGTATTGCCTAAAGATTTGTATAAAATTTGGTTTCAAGCTAAAATTAATCAGTTTTTCGATCGAGATAATTTAGATGCTGTTACAGTATTATTAATTCATTCCCAATTAACCTCTTGTAATGTAGAATATCGCATTGATTATTTAGGGGATAGTAAAGAATATATCGCTTATTGTTATGTAGATGGTTTAACTCATCCTCAACCGCAATTTGACACGAAAAAAAATAAAGCCAAACAAAAGTCAGCTTTAGCCTATATCCAAAGTTATCTTCAAAATCAATTAATAGATAATAAAGAGTTATTAAGAGAAGAAATAGCTACTGAAGAAGAGACAGTTATTGAAACATTGCCAGAAAATACTAACGTTATTAATAAAGAGGAATTAGTAGAAAAAAATGTTGTTGAAGAAAATGATTTTGTCTCCAAATTATATAACTTTTGTCAATCTCATAACCTTGAATATCCTGAATATCACTTTATAAATATTGATGGCTTTTTCACCTGTAAAATTATCCTCAATTATCAAGCTAAAATTATTATCTCTTATGGCTATGGTAGAAATAAAAAAGATGCCAAAAAACGAGCTTCTAATATCTTAATGATACAGCATAATTTAATTAATAATGAGGAATGTGGAATTAAGAATTAAGAATGAAGAAATTAGAGGTGAAGGTTGTTTCTACTCCTTCATTAAAGTAACGTACGATCGCAATTATATTATCCGCATCTTTATCATTGAATACTCCATCTAAACCTTCGGGATGAATATCAGTGAAAGGGGATTCATACAAAAGGGGGGGATTCATTACCCCGTGTTGGGTTAACCAGTTGATAATTTGTTCAATAAAACGGATTTGGTTAGCACTCAGGTTGTTGTTTTCTAAATACTTACTAAAGGCTTCTTTAGCTGTGTTTTTGTCTAATCCTACCAGTTCACGAATAAAACTCTTTAGATTTCTTTTACCATACACTAACTCAAATTTATCCCTCGATTCCATTCCCTCTGAGGTGAATAACATCTTTTCTAATTCCCTTAAATCCGTTTCTGTCAGGGGTAAATTCCGTTTTAACTTGACGATCGAGATATGATCTTGATGAGCTAAGATATAATTTTGTACCTTTTTACTATATTGATGAGAACTGAAACCCGTTTGACGGTTAGGCACTGACACAGTTTCTAATTCGCCTAATTCATCCTCAAAATTAGTGCAAATAATATTTTCCTGTTGTTTATCTATAAATATCATTAAATCTCGCAGATTTACCCTCATTTCTTCCACTAGATAAACCGTTACATCTTGCCACCATGATTCTGATTGCACCTGTTCGATGAAACTTAATTTATCCTTAACAATGGGGATAGTTTTTTTATCTTCTAAACAGGCTAATAAATCCCTCACTTTATCCCGTAAGGTTTCAAAATCTTGGGTATTTTTGAGGATAGCTAACTGAATTTTTAGGCAAAGAAGATCGAAATTTTTGAGACGGGGATTTTCCACTGGTAAACTATTAGGCAGAGGGATAAGGGTATCGAGAATTATTTGCTTATCCTCTTGAGTCAAATTGTGCCATTTTTCTCGTTGACTAAAAGTCTCCACCGTTTCTAAATGGCGACGCACCAGAAAATTATTTTCTTCCATACTGGTAACGTGTTGATGTAACTCATCGAGTATTTTTTCCCTGAGATTCTCCGTTTTAACTACAGTATAAGGGTTGCTTTGAGGTTCTTTTACTCGATTTTGAGGGTTATTGACAGGAGTGGTATTTTTTTCGGCGGTGTCTAAACATTCCCATAATTCCAATTTTGCCTTTAATAGTCGAGTGTGCAAGGATTCTGAGGGGGTTTGTTCTTTTTCCTTGACTTCTTGACTAAAATAAGCAAAGTTATCACATAAATCAAAAATCAAAAATTCTGTTTTATCCCTACCTATACCGAATAAATTAGGACATAAACGAGTACCTCTACCTATCATCTGGTTAAATTTGACTTCGGAGTAAACGGGTTTGAAAAATACCAAATTTAGCACTTCTGGCACGTCCACCCCAGTATCTAACATATCCACAGAAATGGCGATTATTGGCTCTTTTTCGGGGTTTGAGAAGTCATCGAGGATACTTTGGGCATAATTGTCATGACTGTCGATAATACGGGCAAATTTGCCTTGAAAATGGGGATAATTATAGTTAAATCTCTCTTCAATAAATAGGGCGTGTTGATGATTTCTAGCAAAGATGATGGTTTTGCCGAGTCGATCGAACTGATGGACTTTTAAGCCCCAATCCATGAGGATTTCTAAGGCTTTATCAACGGTATTTTCATTAAACAACCAACGATTAAGGGCGGTAGCGTTAATTTCTTTGGGGATTTCCCCTGTTTCTTCATCATAGAATTTTTCTTCATATTCTAGTTGTTCTTCGGGAGATAATTCGTTATATTTCACCCCACTACGCAGAAATTTAAAGGGTACATTAATACCTGTGGGCGGTACTAAATAGCCGTCACTAATAGCGTCTTGTAATTCGTAGGCAAAGGTGGGATTCCCTGCTTCTAAGTCAAAAATGCGGTAGGTGTCTCGATTAATTTCGTTTCTAGGAGTGGCGGTTAAACCGATTAATAAACTATCAAAATAAGTGAACAGGGCTTGATATTTTTGGTAAATACTACGGTGAGCTTCATCTATAATCACTAAATCAAAGTAACCCACCCCGAAGGTTTTAACTTCCCCCTCAATCTCTCTACTAGGGGAGGGAGATTTATCGGTGTCGTTGTTGATGCGGTTCATCATGGTGGGGTATGTGGAAAGAATTATATTTGCACCGCTTACGTCTTTTTCTTTGGTCAAATCCACTGCTATGGCGTGGGGTAAGTGTTTCTGTATCGCTCTTTTAGCTTGGGTTAGTAATGATGTCCTGTCTGCTAAAAATAGCACTCTTTTAATCCAGTTTGCCCTCGTTAACACATCAATAAGAGCGATCGAGGTTCTAGTTTTTCCTGTACCTGTTGCCATGACTAGCAAGGCTTTACGGGCTTTTTGCTCAAAGGTTTCCGTCACTCGTTTAATGGCTTCTATTTGGTAACTTCTCCCTGCTATTTCTTGATTGGGTAGCACTATATCAAGGAGTTTAGTGTGACTACGGCGATAAATCATTCTTTGCAGTTCATCTTTTTTGAGGAAGCCTTCCACAAGGCGAGGGGGATAGTTATTGTCATCCCAAAGATAGGTTTGATAACCGTTGCTGTAAAAGATAATGGGGCGTTGGTGGAATTTGTTTTCTAAGCAGTCAGCATAGAGTTTGGCTTGTTGTTTACCTAAATTGACATCTTTTTGGGTGCGTTTGGCTTCTATTATCGCTAAGGGTAAGCCGTTATCATCCCATAAGACATAATCAATGTAGCCTTTGCCTGTGGGGTTAATGCTTTGGGGCATTCCTGTTATTTCGTACTCGGTAAAGTCGGGTTGAGTTATATCCCACCCCATTTCCTTGAGTAAGACATCGATTAAATATTTACGGGTATCCGTTTCGTTATAATCATGATTATCTTTGGAGGTACTGTTTGCCTGTTTGAGTTGAGTAATTTGGGCTTTGAGTTGGTTATATTCTGCTTCGGTCTGTTTTTGTCTTTTTTCGGCAATTCTCGCCATTTCTTGGGCTTGAGATAGTTCTTGCTCTAGTTTTTGCAGTTGGGCAACGGTTATCTCTGGGGTTACTTCAGTTTTTACCTCTGTGGGTAGGGTTTCATCTTCCCTCATCCCTATTTGTGAAGTTTGCTCTCCCTTAACTCCTATTTGTGAGGTTTGATCCCCCCTAACCCCCCTTAATAAGGGGGGGATGTATTTGAGTTTGGGGAGGTTTTTGCCGTTGGGGGAGTAGTAGCGACATAGCCAATAGAGAAAGTGGAATAATTCCTGTGTAATATAAATTGCGTCTTTTTCGGTGATTTTATCGTTACTGTGGACGGCACTATTCCCGATTTTGTGAATCATACGAACTTTTGGGAAGAGGTTGGGGGGAAGGTTATCTTTAAATGTCTGTTCGTGAATTAATGCCCCTAAACTATCATCGTAGGGTAATTTTAAGTAGGGATCATTATCATATAGCCAAATAACGGCTTGTTCAAGGGTATAACGGGCATAAAAGCAACAGGCACGACGATCGATCGGGGCGAGGTTTTCGACACGGGTGGCACTTTCGTAAATTTCGGGAAAGTCGGTGGTTAAAAAGTCGAAGTTTGATGTCATGGCTAGTTACCAGTTATTCTAGGTTTTCTAAATCCGTAATTGTATAAACTCTTTGAAGTCTTAATTCAGCATTATTGTATTTGTATTGATGGTATTCTTGACGGATTTCTTCTAAGGCTTCTAAGCGTTTTTCGTAAGGTTGTTGTTGCCAATAGTTAAAGTCGCTTTTTTGTTGTTTGAGTTTTATTTTGGTGATTACTTTTTCCATTGGATTTGATTCATAAAGTATGCTTATTGTGTTGTTCTATTCTAAATTTTACGGCATCGATGAGATTTGGTGGGGCAATGGGATAATATTTTTCTTCGTAGGCTTCCACTAGGGTGGTAAGTACATCCAATTCGTCAAATTCTGGGGTATTTGGCATGGCTTCCATTAGCTGTTCAATTCTGGCGAGGGTTTCTTGGTAATCTTGTTCGTTTCTGAGGGGTTTAATGGTTGTGGTGTGCATGGTTTTAATCTTTGATTTCTACGGTGTTAGCGATAAAAATTCATCAGGTTTAATAATCTTAATCTCTCGAAAAGGATTTAACACTAACAAGTCTTTGTCTCCAGTGATGATATATTCAGCTTTACCGCTTACTGCTAATTCTAAATACTTATTATCTTTCGGATCTCGACAATCTATAATCGTTTCAGTAGGATTTATTTTATCAGCAAGTTCTAATAAGTCGTTCAATAATTCTTGTCTGGTAGTTAAAGATAAATAACGATCGAATTTGTCTCTTTGAATAACATTTTTAAGTTCATTAATTATCGATTCAGATAGTAAGATTATTCCGCAAATTTTAACTTTTTCTAATGCGAGACGAGGTTGACTTTTTTTAAACAAAAATGCACTAATAATTACGTTACAATCGAAAACAAACTTTGATTTATTCATCTTCAGCTAAGATTGATTCTAATATTTCAGGTGTTAATCCATTAGCTTCTGCTTCATCACTTGCTTTATCCATCGTTGCCGATAATTTCAATGATGCTTGTTGTCTTTTTTCGTCTAATGCTTCATTTAAAATGTTTATTAATATTTCGGGTGTTAATCCTCTAGCTTGAGCTTTCATACTGATTTCGTCCATTAATTCACTTAGTTTATCATTAGATTTTTGTCTGACATTTTCTAGTTCTAAGTTGATGATTTTTGTCAGTTTTTGTTCTATATTTTCTCGATCTTCTTCTGAGATACTGTTATATCTTAAGGCTATTTCTTTGGGCAAATTGATGGTTATTTGTTCCATTTTATTCTCTCTAGTAAGTTATTTCTTATCTGACAATTATACAATTTCTATTTTCATTTTATGCTGTTAATGTTACTGGAGTTAGGCGATAAATACGGGCTAGTTGGGTGGCGGTTTTTAAGTCGTTGTTTTGCAAGGCAAGGCGTAGGTTATCGAGTTTTTCGGCTTCTTGGAGGGATAGGTAAGGAAACCAATCTTCTTCGGTGTAGGTAAGGGTAATCTCAATTTCGGCAATGTATTCCCCTTGACGGATAATTTTTGTTTGGGTTTTTGTGTTATTCATCGGGGGGTTTAACTGGCGTTAGTCATTAATTCGGCGATTAGGGGTTTATCTTGGGCTAATTGACGCAGGTTTAGCACGGAAAAGCCGATAATCTTTCCTTCTAAATCCACTCTCTCCATCAGGTTATCGTTGTCGGTTTCTCTCATATAACCACTGACGGGAGAAAATTGTACTTCTAAAAAGTCGGCTTCGCTGTCGTAGTAAATTTTTAGGGTATTCATAATAAAATTTCTTGTTTACGACTGGTTAATATATCCTCTGAGGTAAGGGGTTTTATCACTGAAATAGGCACGGTAACAACTCTGAGGGATTCTCCGAGGGCGTTAAATATTTCTAAGATACAGCCTGTTTCTCCTCCTGTGGGATGTGGTACGAAATCAACTAGGGTTGCTATGTCTCCTTGTTTTAGTTGTTGTTGTGGAATGTCACGGGTTAGGGTTATTTCTTGATATAGTTCAATATTCATGGTGTTATCCTCGATAAGGTTTTAGGGTTATAAATTGAAATTCTTGATCTATTTCTCTTCTTAACCAAATTGTAACAACGGTTAAGTTTTGATTATTGACTCCTTTTAATTCTCCAATTACTTGGTAATATGTACCGTATTGATCTGTTATATCTTCTTTGGCTTCATTTTCTCTAATGATTTGCTGTATTGCTAATTTTAATAGTTGCCAATTATCAAGAGTAAATCCTGCTTGTGCTAAATATTTTGATTTATCATTTCTCGGTTTAAAGATTAATAAATATCTGGTGATTTTAGCTTTTGGGATAATGGCATTTTCGGGAATTTTCATCTTTTATAACTCTCCTTTGAATGCCCTCTGCAATAAGGAGTTGAATAAGTTTTCTGATTCTTGTAATGACTTTACATAGTTATTTGCAGTTTTTTGAATCATGATGCTATATTGGATAAACTTTTCTTGAAGTTCTTTAGGTGGTATTGGTATAGAAATCGATTCTAATCCCTGTTGACTTATAGTATATTGACCTGCGGATGTTTTGATATAGCTTTCAATGATTTTTTTCCCATAACTATTATTAAAAACAAAGGCTAAATATTCAGTTTTTAAGTTTGCTTTTGTTTGAATACGAATAATATGGTCATTGTGATAAACATCTTCTTGGAAACCATTATATACAGCACATCTTCCAACATATTCTTTATTACCATTTACTCTAATAAATAGTAAGTCACCTTTTTGTAATTGATACCGTTTTTGCTCCGATAATTCTAACGGAATTCTATTTGGTTCAGAAAAATCGATTTTCCCTGCTTTTATATCTTGTAATCTCAATACAATATTACCAACATTATCGAATATTTTTCTTCTTCTACTCAAACCATTATTACAATGTAGAATATACTCTCCTAATTTTACTACATCCCAACCTTTAGGATTAGTAACGGGATCTCCAAACATATCGAGGAAGATGGACTTTTGCAGTTGTTCGGTGAGTGCGATCGAGCTTTTCCTTTTCTTCACGATTTCATCCGCCTTATCCAATATCTGGGCTATCCTACGTTGAAGTTCGATCGATGGTAAAGGGATTTTTACATTTCTGAGAAAAGTTGCCGATAAATTTTTTTGCGTGACACCATTTGCTAAGTATAGAAATTCATTTTTTTTTCCTAATAACCAGTAATATAAATATCGATCATATAATTTACTTTGATCCTTAATATTTATTCCTAAAATTGCTTGATTAGTAGAAACTTTAACTTCTGTAAATGCCATTTTGCCAACAGATCCATACATAGCAAAAAGTAAAGTACCTTCATCAAAAATTCTATTACGAATTGCTTTTAAACCTTTCTCTGTTATTGTTTCTTCCGTTGTAAATAAAGTGCCATTAGAGGCTTCTATATCTGAAATTTTAGCCCAAGGAATTGAACCACCATAATTATCTTTTTCATTTCTTGATGGAGTGCCTCCGCTTTTAATTTCACATATATCGCTAAGTTTTACAAGGTCATATTTTTCTTTCATCCGTGACATCTCCCATTAAAAAATAAATGATATTAAGAAGTAAAAATTTGATTGATTAAATCGTCTTTAGTCAGATCAAAATGATTAGCCACATCTCTCAGAATAGAGTTTAGAGTGCCAATTTTGAGGGGTTTATGGGCTGGAATAGTTACATGATGTTCTCCATTTTCTTGAGTAGTTAAACGAATATGACTACCCGTTTGATGACTAACTTCATAACCTAAAATTTTTAAGGCTTTTACTAAGTCAGAACCAGATAAATTTCTCGGTAATTTCACGAAGCAATAACCTCATCTCTGACGATATGTAAACGGATAATTTGGGGACGATTTTGAGCATCGGGAAAATGACAATGAACAGCGTCTCTTATTTCAGTTTTTAACTCTTCTAAAGTATCAGCTTCCGTAAAAATTGATTCCCCTAAAGCCTGAGCAATATAACCCCCTTCCGTTGCTTCTTCCACTAAGAAAATAATCTCTTTCACTGGGGATAAATTAGTTGTTATAGTCATCTTATTTAATCTCGGTAAAAACTTGAATTATGAATATTTTTAAAATGTAAATTTGACTTTTTACTGGGGTTAATTTGGAGGCAAAAGGTAAGACAAAAACTTAAGCCACTTGTTGCCGTGCCTGTTGCCTAAACTCATCTAACAAGAGGAAAAACTGATCAAAACCTGCCTTTTCATCATGACAAGAAAGCATAATCAACTTAGCCCAACTGGTGACACTTCGCACCCCCAGACGTTGCTGTAACCAAGGCTGAAAACCATCATAAAATAACTCCTCCTCCTCATCTAAATCCACATCCATTTCACCTCTAGCAAACTCATAACCCACGAGAAACATAAATAGATCACTCACAGAAGGACGACCTAAATATATCCCCGGTGCTTCTTTTATCTTGTTTAAGATTTCATATAAATTAGTCATATAGTTTTCAATTTTGATTTAAAAATAATTCTATCTCCTTCGCTTTTTTGTGCCATGTATCAGATTTATTTAATAATGCTAAAAAAGCAGAAGTATCAACAAAAACTTTTTTCATTAATTTGCCCGTTTAGGTGTACCGTGAATATAATGATCATGTTGTTCAGCTAAATCAGTTATACCTGTTTCTATTTGACATTCATCTAATACTTGAGAAAGTTTATCCCAATCATTAAGCTCAGTATTATTATTTTCTGATACTTGTAAATTATCTATCATTAATAGAGCAATTTTTTCTTGCTCAGATTCAGGTAAAGATTTAACGAGTTCGATCGCACTTTCTAATAAATTATTCATAAAATTAATCTCCTTTATTTAACAACAAAATTGCACCTTCTAAACTACGTTTTGCCTTTGCTAAAAGTAATTTTTGTTCCTTATTCATAGAGTAATCCCTTCTCGTCGTATATTAAGCAAAAAAGGAGTATTATCTTTTTCAAAAGACTCTTGAGAAATAAAAGCACGGGATATAACAGTATCATATTGCAAGGATAAATCACAAATTAAATCGCTAGTATTATTTAACTCTTGACGATAATTAAAAGCCCTTTTAAGAACTATTAGAATATCAATATCCGAATATTTTTCAGCATCACCTCTAGCCTGTGAACCATATAAAATTAGTTGATGTAAATCCTCTTGATAATATTGAGAAAACCATGCTTTTAGTGAAATAATAATTTCATTGAGTTGTAAATGTTTCATAATTAAACCCTCTTGAGCAAATCATAATACAAACTATTTAGCATACATCAATTTGCCTTTCGGTTGAGGAATATCTCGCCCGAACTCTTGAGCCGTTTCTAACCATTCTTGAATAATCACCTCAGCATTACTAACAGCCTCTTGATAGGTTTTACCGTCTGCCATACATCCTGCTAACTCTGGCACTTCGACAATAAAGCAATCATCCATCTCACTCCAGTAAATGATTAACTCATACTTAATTGACATCGCTATCCCCCAAATTATACTTGCCAAGGACGATCGCACTTTCTAGTAAATTATTCATAAAATTAATCTCCTTTTTAAAATTTTTTCTTTAATCCAGCCTGTTTACAAATTTGATTAGCAGTGATTCTGTCAAAAATGTTGTGTCGTTTCACGGGGATGGTAGTCGTATTATTTGTATAAATAGAGTGATTTCCCCCTTCCCGCAAAAGATAAAAACCATTATCTTCCAAGTATTGAATTAAATCCCTTCTTTTTACCGACATTAAGCAACCTCAATAAATAAACTTTCAATAATGTCACTGTCATTTAAAGGGATAGTTTTACCTTGCAGTTGATAAGCTAAAATCATCTCATTTAAAGCATCCTCAAGCATTAAACGACACTCAGTCAGACTTTTTCCTTCCGTCACCACCTCTTGCCATTCCATAATTTGCCCCATATAGCCAGAGGGGATTTTAGTATATTTAGCAGTGTATTTATATTTCATAATATGATTAAACCCTAATTAGTAATTTTATCATTGCCCAACATTTCCTCCAAAAGTTCCAAATCCCCCATAATTTCCGCCTCCATCAGCTTCAGCTTACCTAAAATCACCCTAGGAGACTCATAACTAACCTCCTCATACTCCACCTCCTTATAACGATTGATAGACAAATCATAACCATTTTTGACTATTTCCTCCTTCGACACAAAGAAAGCCTTAGCCGTGCGGTTAGTATCCTTGTCTATATCTCGACTATGCCACTTACTGATAATGTCGGGAATATCGTTTTCCTCTACAGGGATACGTTTATCATCCAAAGATAAACCATCGGCAGACATATCATAAAACCACACCGCATCAGTACCACCAACCCCCGTCTTAGTAAACATCAGCACCGCCGTAGAAACTCCAGCATAGGGCTTAAAAACTCCTGAAGGCATGGAGATAACCCCATCCAACTTATGACTCTCTACCAACGTCTGACGCAGGGCTTTATGGGCATTAGAAGAACCAAATAACACCCCGTCAGGCACAATTACCGCCGCTCTTCCCCCCTTCTTCAACAACCGCAGAAATAACGCCCCAAATAATAACTCTGTCTTTTTGGTACTAATTACTTTCGTTAAATCCTTAGCGATCGTATTAGCCTCCAAAGAACCCTTAAAAGGAGGATTAGCTAAGATTAAAGTAAAGGCTTCCGATACCTCTGAATGCTCTTGGGCTAAAGAATCCCGTGCCTCAATTTTCGGGTCTTCAATACCGTGTAACATCATATTCATACTACCTATTCTTAACATGGTAGCATCGAAGTCAAAACCGTGAAACATCTCCTCGTTAAAATGCTTACGGTTGTCAGGGTTATGCAAAACATAATTACCCTCACTATCCTTTTTCTGACGTAGATATTCTGCTACCGCCACCAAAAAGCCTCCTGTACCACAAGCAGGGTCACAAATTACCTCATGGGGGGAAGGATTCATTAACTCCACCATCATCTTAATAATATGACGAGGAGTGCGAAACTGCCCATTAGTTCCTGCGGTGGTGAGCTTTGAAAGCATATACTCATACAAATCCCCCTGTAAATCGATGTAGGTTTTATCCTGAGAATCATTAGCTTGTTTCGTCAGTAACTCAAGCATTTGGTCAACCTGTTCCACTACATTCGCCAATAAAGCGGGGTTAGCGATTAAAAATACTGCATCCTTCATGTGTTGGGCATAAGCCCCCCCTTCCCTACCGATGGTTTTGATAAAAGGAAAAGCGGAATCCCTGACGGTGACTAACATATCCGAAGGGTTTTGATTTTTGAATACTGACCAACGACAATGATTATTTTCTGGGGTAAAGGTGGGATTGTCTAAAGTACCTCCTAACCGTTTTATCTTCTTCTCTTGGGCTAATTGTAAGTCATCTAAACGTTTGATAAAAAGTAGGTACGATATTTGCTCTATTACTGAAAGGGGATTACTAATACCGTTATTCCAAAACGTTGTCCACAATTTATCAACTTTAGATTTTAATTCGCCTGTAATCATTTATCTGGATACCTTTATTTTTGCTGATGATTTCCATTATCCTTGATGACAAAATAATTATCAATCGCTCATAACAATTATTTTCTGATGTTAGGGCAAGTTTATCTTTTATTTCACTATTGTAGAGTTTAGTGAGAGTTAAAAGTTCAGAAGACCCGAAGCCTACGCCCATCATAAGCATCCCGTATTGCTGCTACTTTCCAGTCCTGACAAGGTTTGAGCGTCACGATCGCATAAGTTCGAGTCAATCCCCATTATAACAGATATTGTCTATTTTTTACAAGGTAGCGAGGGAAATAAAAAAATTTGTTCAAAAAATGACAAGTGGTCAAAGTTCATTGTATGATGATTAGATAGAAAAAATTTAAAAGAAAAACAATGACTAAGAAACTAGGTTTATTATTATCCTCTTTATTGTTAGCCGTTACCATGATGTTTAGTGCGGTTAGCCCTGCCCATGCCGACACCGTAGAAGTAAAAATGGGTGCGGATAATGGAATGTTAGCTTTCCAACCTGCAAAAGTAACCATCAAAGCTGGTGATACCGTTAAATGGGTAAACAATAAACTCGCACCTCACAACGTAGTTTTTAATATTTCAGCTAAAAATGCTGATAAATTAAGCCATAAAGGATTGGCATTTTCCGCAGGAGAATCCTTTGAAGCTACTTTTACCGATCCCGGTGAATACACATACTACTGTGAGCCTCATCGTGGTGCTGGAATGGTAGGAACTATTACTGTAGAATAGACTTCTCCAAAAGCGAAGATATTTACACCGTAGAACGGGCATTTTGCCCGTATTAGAAAATATATCACCGTAGAACGGGCATCTTGCCTGTATTAGAAAATATATCTAAAGATGTATTGTATATAGAATTTAGAATGTAGAATTTGATTATTTTCCCTCTTCTAAACTATTACCAGAGATTTCGATCGCATCTACTTCGATCGTACCTAGGGGAGTTTGTCGAATAAATTTACTGTTTTCTACCCTTAATAATTCGCCACAATTAGGGCAACGAGTTTCGGTATTATTTAAGCCCGTAAAGGTATGATTACAAACAGGACATTCATCTTGAATGAGGTTTCTTTTCAACCACCAACGAAAAGCCCAAACACCAATAATCGGCGTAATAATTAGTAAGGCAATGAAGATTAAAAAGCCATTTACTACCCATTGTAGCCCGATCGAGCCTAAAATTAAACTAGCAAGAATGAAAGTTAATAAACAACCTAAACCTGAATTATTAATACTAATGATTTTATTTTGAAAATTTCTTTTCACTGTTTTTTTTGTTCTAAAAGTTGTACGTCACCATAACGAGAATTGCTGACTATTCATATATAAATAACAAATTTAGTTGAATTGTTACTAATTTTTTATTAATTCTTTACCTATTCCCTCTTCCCTTTCCCCTCTCTCAATCAGTAAACTTGGATGTTCTAGCTTAACTCTATTCAAAAGTTATTCTCAATTAGAGCCTAATAGTTGCAAATGGGGTAAAAACAAAAGTATGATAGAGACAAAATAATTTTTCTTCCCCCTAGTGATTATGTCTTCAGATACTACTGCATCCATTAAAAAAAAGCTCAATTCCAGAGGTTGGCGAATGACTCCCCAACGGGAAAAAATCCTTCAAGTATTTAATAATTTACCCCAAGGAAATCATCTCAGTGCCGAAGAATTATATAAATTGTTGGAAGAAGAAGGAGAAAATATCAGTTTATCTACCATCTATCGTAGTGTAAAATTGATGACTAAAATGCGAGTTTTGCGTGAATTAGAATTAGCTGAAGGTCATAAACACTATGAATTAAATCATCCTTATCCCCACCATCATCATCATATTGTTTGTGTTCAGTGTAACAAGACGATCGAATTTCAAGATGATTCTATTCTTAAACATAGCTTAAAACAATGTCAGAAAGAGGAGTTTCAATTAATTGATTGCCAGTTGACAGTAACAACTATTTGTCAAGAAGCCCTTGAAATGGGGTGGCCTTCTACTCTCCCCTCTAATTGGTATTGTAGCCGTGCGATCGCTGAAGGTCAACATAAACATAGATAAAGTAGAACACATCTCACTTTACTGGTTCGGGTAGGGCAATGGGCAATGGTTTTAATGGTTTTAGCTTTCTGATTTATTCAGCAAACCCTAAATAACATAATCTGCTAAAAATTAAACCTGCTACCTGATACCTGATACCTGCTTCAGTTGGATATTCTTACATCGAACTGAGGTTATATTATGCCCCTACCAACCAATTAAAATACTTTTATACTATCAATGAGTTAATATGTGGACTGAAATTGTTAATAATATTGTTAAACATACCGATTCTGCTTTTACCTTAACTAATTATCGATCGATGGGGGGCGGATGTATCAATCAGGCTTATCAACTTATTGGGAAGGATATTAGTTATTTTGTCAAGTTAAATCGTGCCTCACAGGTAGCAATGTTTGAGGCGGAGGCTATGGCTTTAGAAGAAATGTATCAAACAAAAACAATTCTTGTGCCGAAACCGATTTGTCATGGTGTATCGGGCAATGATTCCTATTTAGTCTTAGAATATCTTAACTTAGGACGGGGTGAGGTTCGATCGTGGCAATCAATGGGTAAAAACTTGGCTATGTTACATCAATATCAGGTAAATAAACCTTTTGGATGGTATATCAATAATACGATCGGCTCTACACCGCAAATTAATGATTGGGGGGATAATTGGGCTAATTTTTTTGCTGAAAAAAGAATCGGTTATCAACTCACATTGGCAAATCGGCGAGGAGGCAATTTTAAAAACAGTCAAGAAATTATTGACAGGGTTCGATCGAGCCTATCTAATCATAATCCCTTACCGTCCTTAGTTCACGGAGATTTGTGGTCGGGAAATGCAGGATTTACAGATACAGGGGAAGCGACTATATTTGATCCTGCGTGTTATTATGGCGATCGAGAAGTGGATATTGCCATGACAGAATTATTTGGTGGCTTTCCTTCTGCTTTTTATGAGGCTTATAATCAACAATGGCGTTTAGACAGTGGTTATGCGCAACGCAAAAATATTTATAACTTGTATCATATTCTCAATCACTTTAACTTATTTGGAGGCGGTTACGAATCTCAAGCAAAAAGAATGATTCAACAATTTTTTCCCGTGAATTTTGATACTATGAAGCTATGATATTTTTACATCATCAATTTTATAAAAATGGCGACTCAGGAATTAAAGAAGCAACCTCAAGAAACACAAAACCCTCAAGACTATTGGGATGAGATACCCAACGAATCAGAAATGCCTTTTTTTGATCATCTGGAAGAATTGCGCCGAAGAATTTTCGTTAGTATTATTGCCATGGGAGTTGGCGCTGTTTCCTGTTTCTTTTTTGTAAAGCCAATTGTGGCATGGTTAGAAATTCCAGCAGGAGATGTTAAGTTTCTACAGTTAGCACCGGGAGAGTTTTTCTTTGTCTCGATTCAAGTGGCAGGTTATACGGGGATTTTGCTTTCAGCGCCCGTGATTTTATATCAAATTGTGCAGTTTGTAACCCCCGGTTTAACTCGCAAGGAAAGAAAAACCATCGCCCCTGTGGTATTTGGCTCAAGTATCCTCTTTTTCGCTGGTTTAGCCTTCGCCTATTATCTACTTATTCCTGCCGCCCTCAACTTTTTTATTAATTATGGTGCTGATGTAGTAGAACAATTATGGTCGATCGATAAGTACTTTAAGTTTGTGTTATTGTTAATGTTTTCCACTGGTTTAGCCTTTCAAATTCCAGTGATTCAATTACTCTTAGGCACATTAAATATAGTATCTTCCCAACAAATGCTTTCTACTTGGCGCATAGTAGTTTTAGGTGCAATGATTTTAGGAGCTGTATTAACACCATCAACCGATCCACTTACACAATCCCTTCTCGGAGGTGCAGTTTTAGTATTATATTTTGGCGGTATTTTTATGGTTAAATTAACGGGAAAATGAGAAAGAATTAAGAATTAAGAATTAAGAATTAAGAATTTTTGCAATCATCACAATAAAATTTAGTAGTGGAAATAATGAAATGCAATTAAAAGAAAAGTATATTACTGATGTGGAAGGTAATCCCATAGGAATCATTTTAGATATAAAAGAATATCAAAAATTATTGGAAGAATCTGAAGAATTAGAGGCAATTAAAGCCTACGATTTAGCAGTTTCTACCGATGATGATGAGATACCTTTTGAAACTGCGATCGCAATGATTGAAAATCGAAGTCAATGAATTACAATATCAACATTAAAAAAAGAGCCTCTAAAGTCTTAGAAAGTCTATCAAATGTCGATTATCAAAGAGTTAGAGATGCCATTAGAGAATTAGCAAAAACCCCTCGCCCTTCTGGCTGTTTAAAATTGACGGGTAGAAATGCTTGGCGAATTAGAGTTGGTGTTTATCGAATTATTTATACTATCAATGATTCTCAACTCACGATTGTGGTTATAGATATTGGGCATCGTAGGGATATTTATCGGTAAAATTCTACATTAAGTTGGTATATTATTATACGGGGTCGATTATGAGTTCGATCGAAGTTAATAAATCCCTGAGAGAGATTTAATTTAAAGTCTTATAACAGCGACTAAATTATTCCTAGACTTATTATGCTATTTTAATTATAAAAACTAGGGAAAAAGGAAAAGGAAAAAGTGATAAATTAAAATTAATGATAATTGACAATAAAATTATGATAGTATCAACTCCCATAAATCTTAAGGAATTATACGAAATTGATGATTATTTATGGATACAAGAAACGGTAAAATTATTAAAAGAAAAAAAATTTAATGAATTAGATTTAGATAATTTAATTGAGGAGTTAGATGATGTGGGAAAAGAAAGAAGAAAAAAAGTCGAAAGTTTGTTAGAACAAATTATCAGACACCTATTATTATGGCAATATTGGCAGGAAGAAAGAGATAGATGTTGTCGTCATTGGGAAGGAGAAATATTCTCTTTTCGCAGACAACTAAAAAAAGATTTAACTACTAATTTTTATAATTATCTCAGTCAAGAATTACCTAATATTTATGATGATGCTTGGGGATATGTTACCAGAAAATCTGGTCTTAAAAATTTACCTGAAAACTGTCCTTATACTTTAAAAGAATTATTAGATGAAAATTGGTTGCCTGACATTAATTAGAGTGAAAGTGTTGAATAAATTGAACTTTTTTGATTCATTGTTAATTGTTAATTGTTAATTGGTAGATATGTTAGCAAAAAGAATTTTACCCTGTTTAGACGTTAATGCTGGTAGAGTCGTCAAAGGCGTTAATTTTGTGGATTTAAAAGACGCTGGTGATCCTGTAGAACTAGCTAAGGTTTATAATGATGCTGGTGCTGATGAATTGGTTTTCTTAGATATTACCGCAACCCACGAAGCTAGAGATACAATTATAGATGTGGTTTATCGCACTGCGGAACAAGTTTTTATTCCTTTAACCGTAGGAGGCGGTATTCAAACTCTGGATCATGTCAAAAATTTATTGAGGGCTGGAGCTGATAAAATTAGTATAAATTCCACGGCGGTAAGAAATCCCGATTTTATTAATCAGTCTAGCGATCGATTCGGTTCTCAGTGTATAGTAGTAGCTATAGATGCTAGAAGGAGAAATGATCCGAATAATCAAGGTTGGGATGTATATGTCAGAGGTGGGCGCGAAAATACGGGATTAGATGCGGTGGCATGGGCGCAAGAAGTGACAAAAAGAGGTGCAGGAGAGTTATTAGTTACCAGTATGGATGCCGATGGTACTCAAGCAGGCTATGATTTAGAATTAACTCGCACTATTGCCGAAAAAGTGGAAATCCCTGTCATTGCTTCGGGTGGTGCAGGAAATACTCATCATATTTACGAAGCCTTAACGGAGGGGAAGGCAGAGGCGGCGCTACTAGCTTCCCTTTTACATTATGGGCAATTAACTGTGTCGGAAATTAAGCATTATCTGCTCGATCGAAATATACCAGTAAGACACTAAATAGTGAATAGTGAATAGTGAATAGTGAATAGTTATTAAAAATGACTTTACGCTAAATAACATAAGGTTTCAAGATTGCTTCGTAGTCTCGCAATGACAAGAATTTTTATAATTTTTTATATGAGTCGCTTTAGCAGACGGTAGCTATTAGCCATGTTATTTATTACATGGTGGGTTATTGATTAACAACTAAAACTATTTTTACTTTTTACTTCTTACTTCTTACTTCTTACTTCTTACTTCTTACTTCTTACTTCTTACTTTTTACTTCTTAAAATGCAATCAGTAGATTATACAACCCTTGTAGCCATTTGTCACTCATTACAAAATGGCTATATTCCCTCACGACTAGAACAAGTATATCAGCTCGATCGATATACCATCAGTCTTTGTTTACGCAGTCTTAATCATAAGGCATGGTTAACGGTATCATGGCATCCCCAAGCCGCTAGAATTTGTATCGGAAATCCTCCTCCTCGTGGTAAAGATACCTTTACTTTTAGTGAACAATTACGGCATCTTATTAATGGTTATGCTTTAATTGGGGTAAATATTGTTACGGATTGGGAAAGGGTAATAGATTTTCAATTTGCCCAGCGCCCCAATGAAAAACCCATATATCATTTATTTGTGGAAATAATGGGGAAATATAGCAATGTTATTTTAACTTCTGCTGACAAGCAAATTATCACCGTTGCTAAACAAGTTACTGCGGATAAATCTAGTGTACGCACCGTAGAAACTAGCCAAATTTATCAATTACCTCCCCCCCTGTTAGGTGAAACTCCAAAATTAAATGAATCTTTGGAAAAATGGCAAGAAAAAGTAAGTTTAATTCCCGATCGAATTGATAGACAATTAATTAAAACTTATCGAGGAGTTAGCCCTATTATAGCTCAACATTTATTAAATAAATCTAACATTTTATCTACTAAAAATAATCAAGAATTAACTCAAAAAGAATGGATAATGTTATATAAAAATTGGCAAAATTGGTTAATCACTCTTGAGAAAAAAGACTTTAACTGTAGAGAATTAGATAAAGGTTATACAGTTTTAGACGAAAAGGCTAATAATCAAGACTTACATAAAGTTTTAAATAATTATTATAATAAACAAATTTATCAAGAAAATTTTAATCAATTAAAACAGCAAATATCTCAGAAAGTAAAAAATATTTTAACTAAATTAGAAGTAAAAAGAGATAGATATAGAGATAAAATAAATGATTCTGATAACTGCGAAATTTATAGCAATAAAGCAGATTTATTAATGGCTCATTTGCACTTGTGGAAAGTAGGAATGACAGAAATTATCCTCAATGATTTTACCACTAATGAACCTATAAAAATCGCCCTTGCTCCCGATAAAAATATGATTCAAAATGCCCAAAGTTTATATAGACAAAATCAGAAATTAAAACGGGCAAAATTAGCGGTACAACCTTTATTAGAAGAAGTGCAAAACGAGGTTAATTATTTACAGCAAATAGCCACAATTTTAACTCAATTAGACTATCAAGAAAGCGAAGATTTAACGAGTTTACAAGAAATTAAAGCCGAATTAATTAGTCAAAAATATATGGAAGATAGTCAATATCGAGGCAATAATACAGTAGAAGAATCTCACCCTCGCAAGTATCAAACTCCTTCGGGTTATGAGGTTTTAATTGGGCGCAATAATCGTCAAAATGATATATTAACTTTTCGCACAGCAACGGATTATGATTTGTGGTTTCACGCACAGGAAATCTCAGGCTCTCATGTTTTATTACGTTTGAGTGCAGGAGACATACCAGACGATCGAGATTTACAATATACAGCTAACTTAACAGCTTATTATAGTCAAGGAAGACACAGCGATCGAGTGCCAGTAATTTACACCAATCCTAAATACGTTTATAAACCCAAAGGGGCGAAACCCGGCATGGTAATTTATACCAGAGAAACGGTGATTTGGGGGCAACCTTCACTATAAAGAAAATCTGTGAATCCCTATAGGGGGTATTGAAAAAGATAATCATTATCAAATATTGTTGATTCAATTAACGATTCTCGTGAGGAGTTTTTATAGTGAAAAATAAATTATTTATTGGTAGTGTTTTATTAGGCTCGATCGTATTTCCAAATATTGCTTTAGCAGTACCAACAGAAGAAATTTTAGAGCAAATCGACAACTATCAACCAAGTCAAAATCAAGTTACCAGTGTTTCTCAATTACGGGATGTTTCCCCTACGGATTGGGCTTTTGAAGCATTGAGAAGTTTAGTCGAAAATTATGGTTGTATTGTGGGGTATCCCGATCGAACCTTTAGAGGAAATCGTGCCTTGAGTCGTTATGAATTTGCGGCGGGGTTAAATGCTTGTATGCAACAAATGGAGCGTTTAATTGCCTCTAGTCAATCGGTAATGAGAGAAGACATTGAGAAACTTAAGCGATTAATGGCAGAATTTGAGACAGAATTAGCCACATTGGGAGCAAGAGTTGATAACCTAGAGGGTAGAATTGCCTTTTTAGAAGATCATCAATTTTCTACTACCACTAAGTTAAGTGGAGAAGTTGTCATCGGATTAGCCAGTATTTTTAATGGGCAAAAAGACGGCGGAAGAAGAAATATTGAACAAGTACCCGTATTAGGAAGCCGTACTAGAATAGAATTAAGTACCAGTTTTACAGGGCAAGATTTACTCTACACCCGTTTAGCCACAGGTAACTTTCCTGATTTTAGCGTACCTGCCCAGACTCAACAAGCTAGTTTAGCATTCTCTCAACCTGATGATAATGACGTTTCGATCGAAGTCTTAAACTATAATTTTCCTATTAGTGAAAATATCACCCTATGGTTAGAAGGTGCAGGAGGTGCATTTGATGACTTTACCAATACCTTGAGTATCTTAGACGGAGATGGCGGTAGTGGTGCATTATCCAGTTTTGGTACTCGTAACCTTGTTTACTATCAAGGAGAAGGCACGGGTTTAGGGATAGAAGGTAAATTAGGGCAATTTGGTTGGAGTTTAGGCTACTTAGCCACCGATGGCAACAATCCCGAAAGAGGAAACGGCTTATTTAATGGAGCTTATGGTATCTTAGGACAAATTGGCTATTATCCCAACGATAAATTTGGTATCGCCTTTGCTTATGGACAAGGATACAATACCTTTGGCATTGGTGAAAATACTCGTAGTTTTGCTGACATCGTTGCCGATAGCCCTATTGATACCTCTCACAACACCTATGCTGTAACTATGTCATGGCAATTATCAGAAAAATTTGTCTTAGGTGCATGGGGAGGCTATTCTAATGTCAGAACCCTCAATAGTTTTTCCGATGGTAACGTTAACATATCCCGTGGAAGCTCTGATTCATGGTATTGGGCGGCAACTTTAGGATTTCCCGACTTATTCAAAGAGGGTAGTTTAGGAGGTATCATTGTGGGAATGCAACCATGGCAAACAAACTCTACTATCAGAAATAACGGTGTAAAATTAGACAAAGACGATACTTCTTTCCACATTGAGGCATTTTATGAATACGCCATCACCGATAACATTAAAATCACCCCCGGTGTCATTGTCGTCACGAATCCTGCTAACGACAGTCGCAATGATCCCCTTGTTATAGGTGCTTTGCGTACTACTTTTACATTCTAGCTGACTCTAATAGGTATTAATGAGGTTTTAAACATACAGCAAGGCTTTTAAATGAGGATTAAATGATATTGGTTTTAGTGGTTATTGATTAAGTTGATTAAGGAAAGATTGAAGATTAAAAATTAAGGTGTTTGACAACCCTTCTAATTAATTTACAAAGTGACATTTGGGAAAAGATAACGGGCAAACGCTAATAAAATAGCAATAATTACCCCTCCTGCGATCGATCGAGCCACAAATTCAATATTTCCTAATCGCTTATCTAAACTGTCAAAATTAGTCTTAGCTTCGCTTTTTACACTATTTAATTTTTCATCAAGTTTAGCTACATTGATTTTAACCTCATTAACTTCATTAGTTAAATGATCCATTTTTGCTTCAAGTCTCATTAAGACATCAGCGATATTAACTTCAATAATTTGGTTCATTGTTTTACTTCTAAATTTAATTTGATTTTAACCATTTTTCTTCAGCAATCCCTTGACATTTAGGGGTTTCAATCCTTCATAGGTATTAATAATAGTTTAAACGTCATCAGAATTTGTATTAATCAAAAAAACATTCTGTTTCAATCCCTTATAGGTATTAATGATAGTTTAAACGAAATTGTAGAGTTAATTATACTTTTACTGATGATGTTTCAATCCCTCATAGGTATTAATGATAGTTTAAACCTTATTTCACAAATAGCCCGAATACTGAAATAAGGTTTCAATCCCTCATAGGTATTAATGATAGTTTAAACTTGTCTAGAAAATAAATGTCCTTTAGATTCTCCAAAGTTTCAATCCCTCATAGGTATTAATGATAGTTTAAACGTTGGCACGGTGATGATTTTGAATCTCAAATATCCACGTTTCAATCCCTCATAGGTATTAATGATAGTTTAAACACACAGGAGTTATTAAATGGCTAATACGATAAATATTCAGTTTCAATCCCTCATAGGTATTAATGATAGTTTAAACTTCCATGAACGAAATTACCCCCATTTAGCTCGATCGCGTTTCAATCCCTCATAGGTATTAATGATAGTTTAAACTCGAATAATATATTGCTCTAAAAAGTCATTGAAAGTTTCAATCCCTCATAGGTATTAATGATAGTTTAAACGATGAATGAGGTAGATTATGTAAAAAATATTCATGTTTCAATCCCTCATAGGTATTAATGATAGTTTAAACTTATGCTTGTATTTGCCCTGCTTTTGTCGCATTAGGTTTCAATCCCTCATAGGTATTAATGATAGTTTAAACGAAATAATGTCAATGTAATCACAAAATTTGGTAAGTTTCAATCCCTCATAGGTATTAATGATAGTTTAAACGTATGCCAAAAGGTGCATTCTGCAAGGGATAAGTTCGTTTCAATCCCTCATAGGTATTAATGATAGTTTAAACGAAATTAAATCTTGAGGATACTTTAATTTTTCTTTTGTTGTTTCAATCCCTCATAGGTATTAATGATAGTTTAAACTGGAAGTAAAGATGAAAGTAAACTTTAGGGTATGTTGATGTTTCAATCCCTCATAGGTATTAATGATAGTTTAAACAAATTTTCTTCACTAACCTTGCTACCAGAAAAAGTGTTTCAATCCCTCATAGGTATTAATGATAGTTTAAACTAGATAATGTAGCTTATCCTGTTAAAAACAAACGATTGTTTCAATCCCTCATAGGTATTAATGATAGTTTAAACAGTATATGGTAAATTGTCGTGTGGTGAGACAAGTTGTTTCAATCCCTCATAGGTATTAATGATAGTTTAAACAGTATGTCAAAAGGTGCATTCTGCAAGGGATAAGTTTGTTTCAATCCCTCATAGGTATTAATGATAGTTTAAACCATACCCTACCAATTCTGCTAAATCAGAATAAGATTGTTGTTTCAATCCCTCATAGGTATTAATGATAGTTTAAACGAAATAATTTAGCGGACGATCCAGATTTACATAAATATTTGTTTCAATCCCTCATAGGTATTAATGATAGTTTAAACCGATAATGCACCACCTATATCCTCCACTACGGGCGTTTCAATCCCTCATAGGTATTAATGATAGTTTAAACGCCCACGATCGAACCCTTTGATAGATAAAGTTTTCAAGGTGCAGTTGCGGAAGGCTAGTCATAATTATAGAATAGAGTCGATCGAAATGACAACAAAATCGCTGAAATGCTTATGGGATAAAGAGCGTAAGGCTCTCAAAAAAAGAAAAAGCCAAAACCCTTATGGGATAAGGAAGATAAAGAGTTTTCGAGAAAAAGGAAATTTTACACCCTACCCCTTCCGCAAATTAGCAATACTCAGATTTTTTTCAGATATTACTAAATTCTATCAGAAAGATTAATTGAGAAAATTCGTTATCCTTAAAAAAAGTTTTCAATTTTTCTATTATGCCTTTACAACGAAGACAAGTTTTACGTTTAGCCACCTTAGCTACAGGAGCATCTTTATTTCCCTCAGCCTGTCGTGCTATTAATTCTACTGTTACTGATAATAAGGTGACGGCTCAATCTTCTCCTTTAACTCCCCCTCAAACAAGTAAAGTAGTACTGGTTTATAATGAGGATCGTTCAGCAGGTACTCGTCAAGCATTGGAATTATTACAACCCACTGGACTAAAAGGGAAAACAGTTTTTCTTAAACCTAACTATAATACTGGTGATCCAGCCCCTGCGGCTACGGATACTCAACTATTAGAAACTTTAATACAAGAATTTCAAAACGCCCAAGTCGAACAAATAACCATCGGCGATCGATCGGGAATGGCGGATACTCGTCAAGCAATGGAACAAAAAGGGGTTTTTAAGTTAGCAGAAAAGTATGGTGTTAAAACTATTGTGTTTGATGAGATGGAAGCGGATCAATGGCAGTATATTTCAGCAGACGGCACTCATTGGCAAAAGGGATTTGCTTTTGCTCGTCCTATTTTAGAATCTGAGGCGATTATTAATACCTGTTGTTTAAAAACTCATCAATACGGTGGACATTTCACCCTTTCTTTGAAAAATTCAGTGGGTATGGTGGCAAAATATGTACCTGGTGATTCTTTTAACTATATGGGAGATTTACATTCTTCTGCTCACCAACGGTTAATGATTGCGGAAATTAATCAAGTCTATCAACCGTCTTTAGTTCTGTTAGATGGAGTCGAGGCTTTTGTTAATGGTGGACCCGCATCGGGTAAAAAAGTCCGCTCTAACGTTATTTTAGCTGGAGTCGATCGAGTGGCGGTGGATGTAGTTGCGATCGGGTTACTTCGTTTGTTAGGTACAACCAATCAAGTATCTAATGGCTCAGTTTGGGAATTAGAGCAAATTAAAAGAGCCGTTGAATTAGGCTTGGGAGTAAGTCAAACTGAACAAATTGAGTTTATTACCCCAGATGCAAAAAGTAAGGATATAGTTGAGCAAATTAGACCTTTAATTATTTAACCTCAATCAGCAAAAGATTAATTCTGTTAACTGATCAAGCATCGGAGGTAAGCATTTGAATCTATAATAGAGTCAATAATTATTGCTATTGATTAATGTATAATTCCCCTCATCATAATTTTATCCTTTCTTTTTTTAATTGGTTAGAACGTCGTTGGGCAACTCCAGCCTATGGCGGTTGGGTTTTAATCGGCATTGCCTTAAGTTTTTTTGGGGCGGCTACTAACACTATGGCAGGTTGGTTATATGTTTTGAGTGGGGTGTTATTCTCTCTACTAGCTTTAAATTTATTTATCTCTATCAACACTTTAAAACAAATTCATCTAAAACGATCGAACATCGAAGCCATCAGCGCAGGAAATGAATTAACCATCGAATTAATAGTTAAAAATCCTACCAAGAAAGTCAAAACTCTTATCGAAATTATTGATGAGTTACCTTTAGATTTATCAGGTAAAATTATCAATCGCATCGAGACTTTACCGCCGAAAACAGAGACAAAATTAGTCTCCTATGCCCATGCCAAAAAAAGGGGTATCTATCATTGGCATCATGTTATCTTAAAAACCGCCGCCCCCTTTGGATTATTTTATAGCAGTCGTCAACGTTCGATCGAAAGTAAAGCCATAGTTTATCCTCAAGTCTTACCATTACAAACTTGCCCCTTAATTGATAGTATCGGTAACGAAGAAACCAAACAAAGACAAAGCGAAAAACTCTATCAGAATGCCACCGAAGGAGTCACAAAAGCCATACGACAATATCGTTATGGTGATCCAACACGATTGATACATTGGCGTAGTAGTGCTAGATTCGGAGATTTACAAGTGAGAGAATTAGAAACCATTACAGGGGGAGAAGAAATCATCATTTGCTTAGACAACTCCAGTGAATGGGAATCAGAATATTTTGAAACAGCAGTCATCGCCGCCGCCTCCATGTATTTTTATGCCAGTCGTCAACAATTAGAAGTAAGATTATGGACAGCAGATAAAGGTTTAGTCAGAGGAAATCAAGTCATGTTAGAAACTCTTGCTGGTGTTGATTTTGGTGTCTCCATGACAAAAGAAATTCCCTCCTCTCCTTTGATTTGGTTATCTCAAAATACAGATTTCTTGTCATCCCTTCCCATGGGTAGTCGTTGCTTATTATTTCCTCCCATAGAAACCTATCCTAAAAACGAGAATATTTTAAGCATCTTTTACGATGAAGAAATACCTTTACAAAATCTCTTACAAAAACCTCTTTAATCATTAGGATTTTCTGAAAAAGTCTTTAGGTGAGGGTAGGGAAAAGGGAAAAGGGAAAAGGGAAAAGGGAAGAGGGAAGAGTGAATAAGTTACAAGAATCGAGGTTTTGAGGTTTTGTATCAGCATATGAGTATAAAGTTATTTTTAATAAAATTTAGTAAAAAATGCTCATTTTTTGAGTAAAAATTGCTAAAACTGCACACTTTTTTAGTAATGTAGTTTGTCTAAACCCTTTATTTTAATAGACTTCTGATTTATTCAGCAAATCCTAATTGTTAATTGTTAATTGTTAATTGTTTCTCTGAGTTAAGGCTAAAGCCGCTTCTTTCCATCTCCCCATTTTACGCAAGAGGTTAGCGGCTTTGAGTTTATTTCCTGATAGTTGCCACGCTTTTACGGCATCTTCCCATTTACTCTCACCCTGTTGTTCACAAGTATAAGCCACTTTATCCCATTGAGATATTTTACGCCAACATTCCTCTGCTAATGACCATTGTAAGCCTTGTTCATAGCATAATCCAGCCTTCATAATTTTATCTTTATCTTCGCTTTCTAGCCAAGATTGCGCCGCCTTTTCCCATTGTTTTAACTTTTGATATGCGATCGAAACCTTATCATATCGTTGTAAATTTTGCCAACAATCAGCATTTTTCTGCCATAAATTTGCCTTCTCATAACAAATACCAGCTTTCTCCCAATCGGGAATTAACTCCCAAGCCTCCCCGGCGGTTTCCCATTTCTCTTGTTTTTCACACATCAAAGCTACCTTATCCCATGCTTCCACCTTGCGCCAACAGTCTTCAGCTTGAGGAAAAAATTGGATAGTTTGATAAACTTCCCCGGCTTTCTCCCATTCCTGTGCCAAAGTATAAGCCTCCCCAACCTTATCGAGTTGGTTTTGTTTTTCACACATCAAGGCAACCATCAACCAATTTTCCAATTCTCTCCAAAGGTTTTCTGCATTTTGCCACAACTCCCCATTTTGATAACAAAGTGCTGCCTTTTCCTTTTCAGAAATTTGTAACCAAGCGAGAGAGGCTTTTTCCCATTGTTGTTGATTTTGCCAAATAATAGCAGATTCTTCCCATTTACCTTGTTTTTCACAAGCAATCCCTGCTTTTTGCCAATCTCCCATCACTAACCAACAAGACTCCGCTTTACTCCAATTTTCTATTACCTCATAACATCTTCCAGCGTTTGCCATGTCATCCATAGCTAACCAAGCCTCCGCCGATTTTTCCCACTGCTGTTGTTTTTCACAAAGTAAGGCAACTTTTGCCCAATTTTGCAGTTGACGATAACAAGATTCTGCATTTTGCCAGTCGTTATCTTTTTCATAGCAAACCCCCGCTTTTTCTACCTTATCTATTTTCAACCATGCCTCACTAGCCTCTTGCCATTTTGATTGAGTCTCACACAGTAAAGCGACTTTTTCCCAGTTTTCTAGTTGACGATAACAAGTTTCTGCTTTTTGCCAGTCGTTATCTTTTTCGTAACAACCTCCTGCTTTTTCCACTTCTTCTATTTTCAACCATGCCTCACTAGCCTCTTGCCATTTTGATTGAGTCTCACAAAGTAAGGCAACTTTTTCCCAGTTTTCTAGTTGACGATAACAATTTTCTGCATTTTGCCAGTCGTTATCTTTTTCATAGCAAACCCCTGCTTTTTCTACTCCTTCTATTTTCAACCATGACTGCGCGGCTTTATGCCATGCCTCCTGTGTTTCCCATAACAAAGAAGCGGTTTCCCATTTCTCTTGTTTTTCGTAAACTTCCCCTAATTTTGTCCAATTTTCGCTTTTTTGATAACATTCTTCTGTTTTTGCCCAAAATTCTCCGTTTTCATAGCAAAAACCTGCATTATCCCACTGTTTAATTTTTTCCCATCGTTTAGCTGACTTTTCCCATTGTTGTAAGTTTTGCCAAATAATAGCAGAGTCTTCCCATTTGCCTTGTTTATCGCACATTAAAGCGGATTTTTGCCAGTTTTCCAGTTGACGATAACAGTTTTCAGCTTCTCCCCATGCTTCTATTTTTTCGTAACAAAAAGCAGATTTTTCTAAAGGCTTGACTTTTTGCCAAGTTTGTGCAGCGTCTAACCATTTTTCTTGTCTTTCACACATCAATGCCACGTTTACCCATTGTTGTAATTGTCGCCAAGAGTCTTCGGCTTGTTGCCAATTTTGCGCTAATTCATAATCGAGGGAAGCCTGATTTAACTCTCCCAACTCATGCCAAATATCGGCGGAGTCTTGCCACTTCGATTGTTTTTGACAAAGGGTAGCGACTTTTTCCCAGTTTTGCAGTTGACGATAACAAATTTCTGCTTTATCCCATGCCTCTACTTTTTCATAGCATAATCCCGCCTTAGCAAATTGTTTGAGTTTTTCATAAGCCTTTCCTGCTTCGGCGAATTGTTGTAATTTTTGCCAAATATTAGCGGAGGTTTCATAATTGCCTTGTTGAAAACAACAGAAGGCTACCTTATCCCAATTTTCTAATTCTCTCCAGATGTTTTCTGCTAATTGCCATAATTCCCCTTGGGAGTAACATTTAGCGGCGGCTTCTTTTTCATCAACTTTTAACCATGTAGAAGCGGATTTTTCCCATTCTTCTTGTTTTTCATAGATAACGGCAAGTTTTCTCCAGTTTTCTAATTTTAACCAACAAGATTGTGCTTTTGACCAAAGTTGTCCTTTTTCATAGCATAATCCTGCTTTTTCTAAGTCTTTTGCCATTTCCCAAGCGTTACCTGCTTTTTGCCACTGTTTTAGGTGTTGCCAAATCTTAGCGGATTCTTCCCATTTATGTTGAGATTCACAGCAGGAGGCGATATTCGGTAAGTTATTGAGTTTACGCCAACAGGCTTCGGCTTTTTGCCAACACATTCCTCGTTGATAACATTGCGCCGCTTGAGAAAGTTGAGAGATTTTGAGATAACATTGTGCCGCTTTTTCCCATTGTTGTAATTTTTGCCAAATTTTCGCTGATTCTTGCCATTTTTCTTGTTTTTGACAACAGTAGGCAATTTTTTGCCATTGATTTAATTTTCGCCAACAGGTTTCGGCTTTTTCCCATTGAGATATTTTTTCGTAACAAACACCTGCTTTTTCCCAGTTATCAATTTTTTGCCATTGTTGCGCTGCTTTTTCCCATTTATTTTCTTCTTCTCTAATTAAGGCAATTTTTTCCCATGCTGACATTTTTTCCCACATCAAGGCGCAACGGGATAACTCTCCTTTTTGACGATAAATTTTTTCGGCATTAAGATAACATTTTTCAGCTTCTTTAATATCTTCTAAATTTCTATATTCATCTCCTGCTTTTTCCCATTCTTGATTTAATTTTAGACATTGTAAATAGCTATTATTATCTTCCGCTTGTTGGTAACAAATTCCTGCTTGTTGATAACATTTATTCGTGAGAAAATATTGCCCTTTTTCTTGCCATTGATTCGGGGTTAAATTTGCCCATTTTTTTAACCACAAATTATTATCGATTTCCTGCCAACAGTTAAGGGCTTTTTCCCAATTTTCGAGAATATTCCATAAGTCTCCTGCTTTACCCCAGTTGCCTTCTATTTCTTCTATATAAGGATGAATCTCGTTGGCTTCTCGATATTTTTTGTTTTGTCGATAGCATTCGTAAGCCTGTTTCCATGCTCCTTTATTATGATAGAATTGTTCGATCGAACTAGAGTTTTCATTGTCAGAGTAGGGGGGAAAAAAGTTTTCTAAATCTTCAAAACCACCTTTACTTAAACAATGGTTTAAAAAGGGATAATTTTCTTCTATATTAAAGTTACTTTCATAACAGTAGATTTTTTCGGTGACACTACCTAAACAAAGATATAAATATTGTCGCAAAAGATTATAAGCGATGGTTTGATGTTTGATATTATAAAAATAACTTAAAAAGTTCCATAAAATAATTTCTTTAAACTTTAAACCTTCTATTTCTTGAAAAGTAAGAATACGACTGTTAACTATATCGGGATTGCTTTGAAAATGATTTAATAATTTCTCTTTTTCTTGAGGATTAGTAACAACAATACATTTATCTAAGGCAAAGTTTTTGCTGATACTTAAAAATTTCCATTCTGGGGTAGTAATCCATAAACAGTTATTATTTTGCTGTAAAATATGGCTAGGTTTTAGTTTGTTTTCATTGTCGGTTTTTTTCCATAATTCAGCGTTTAAAACTTCTTTAGTAAAGTTATCTAAATTTTCATTACTTGTCAGATTTGTGATTAATTGAGTTTGATTAATTTTGCCGTTATTGTTAGGGTAAACCAACTCATTAATTTTTCTTTCCCATGTTTCTAAGGGATAAATTATTTTGGCTCGATCGAAACTCAAACAACAGTTATTATAGGAGTTAGTCTGACTATCTTTTTTGAGAAAACGAAATAGTAATTGTTGCGATAAATCGTTTAATTTATCAATATTATCATAATAGATTCGATCGACTATACCGTTAAATGAAGCAGGAAGATTGAGAGAAATAGAAGTAACTAAATCGGTTATATCCCAGTAGTTATTATCTGTTAACCACTGTTGATATTTAAGGGTTAGTTGATATATTTTAGTAGGTTTAATATCAGGAGGTAAAAAACTATATTGTTTAATTTGTTGACTATAATCTTCTAAAGAAATTAAAGCATTTTCTCCTTGCGGATAATTACTACTTCCTTTAATTAAATAAGAAATTTCCTGCCATAAATACCATGACTCAATATCTTCAATATTATAATTAGCTAAAAATTTTTCTTTGAATTTTTTATAGTTAACTTCTTTACTTCTAATAAATTTATCAGGATTTAAAAGGTTATTTTTTCGAGCAAAATTAAGACAAAAATTAACAAAATTATCTAAAATTAAATTATCATTTTTTTCCGTTTTTAAAATATCTTTTGCGAAAGAAGATACTTGTTGTTGATTACTTTGATTATTAGTTAGATAAAGGATTTTTTGAGCAGGATATTTAAAACTATCTTGAATAGCTTTGATAACAGAAACTGTGGTTTTACCACTATTATTTACTCCCTCTAAAAGTAAAGGTAAAGACTGATTAATACTATTAATTTCTTCAACGGATAACAGAATTTTATAACTATTTTCTAAGTTACTATTTAAGTTATCTAAGGGATAATAATAAAAATCTTCGGGCTTGTTTTCTAAATCTTCTCTGGCAATTTTTAAATTTTCTCTACTTTTAAATAAATTAATTATATCTGAAGCAAATAATTCATTTTCTTTACTTAAATTTATATCTAAATCAATAATTTTTGTCGATAAACCCTCTTTAAAAACGATAACTCTTTTCAGTTTACTCTTGTCAAAAATATTTAAAATTTTAACAATATTTTGCTCTTTTAATTGATAGTGAGTCGCTAATATTTCTAATTTATAACCAAAATTAATGCGATAAATAACTTGTTCAGATATATTTTTTGTTATTTCTGCCCCTAACAAATTATTATTAACAATATTCTCTAAATTAATTAAAAACTTTTCTCGATTTTCTTCATTTAATAAAGAAATTTTTTTCCTGAGATTATTACTAACGCTTAAAAGATATTGATTATTCATAAAATTATAGTCAATAGTGAGAGATTGATTAAAAATTTTTTTTGATGGCATGGGGTAATAGAACAAATTTGAATTATTTAAAAGAATTGAATTTAGTAAATAATTATATAAAATCAATTCCACTAAAGTTTTAATTAATTCTTATTACCATTAAGGATTTTACCTTAAGTTTCTGATGTAAGCCTTATTTAATAAAAGTTATAGCATTTATTTTCTCCTAATTTATCATAACTACTGTAGAAAAGCCTTGTTTTTTATCGTTATTTATAATTTTATGTTAAACTGGTATATAATTAAAATAAATTTGGTTCTTCTATAGCAATCAAGAATCAGTTGTGAAAATATAATTCTCCTTTTAAATATATGATACCCATAACACCCTTTTATTAAGGGAAACTTAGTTTGAATTTATAGTATTACAAGTGATTTAGATTCTTGTACTTTGAGTAAATAGATAGGCAAATTAATTGTATGTTTACTTTGTGAAAGGCAAAAGGCAAGAGGCAAGAGGCAAGAGTTGCTCTAAATCAATAGTTATTAGTATTTTTAACTATTAGAAAAAAATGCAAGTTAAATGCGTCTTAGCTTAGGGGTTGCTGAATAAATTTTTAGACACACTATCTTCACAAAAAAGTATGCAAATTTTTGCTCAAAAACTAGGCACAAAAAATACAAAATACAAAATACAAACTTTACATTAAGGGGGAATAACATCAAAACTCTTCCCTCTTCCCCACCTTCATCAAAATACTTTTTGAGCAAACCCTAAGTAGGATACAAACTAGCTTATAATTAAAAGTTTGATGAGTAAATAGAATAAATTGTAAATTATAATGATTCACGATATTTTTATGCCCGCCCTAAGTTCGACTATGACAGAGGGTAAAATCGTTTCATGGGAAAAAGCGCCCGGTGATAAAATCGAGAAAGGAGAAACCGTTGTTGTCGTAGAATCAGACAAGGCGGATATGGATGTCGAATCCTTCTATTCTGGTTATTTAGCCACTATTTTAGTACAAGCAGGAGAAGAAGCTCCTGTCGGTGAGGCGATAGCTTACATTGCAGAGACAGAAGCCGAAATCGAGGAGGCAAAACAAAAAGCTAGTCAAAAACAAACCTCAACTCCTGCCACCTCTACCCCTACCCCAGAAGTAAAACCAGCCGTTGAAATTCAGCCCGTTATCACCGCCGAAGTGGCAACTCCAGCTAAAAGTAATGGTAGAATTGTGGTTTCTCCTAGGGCGAAAAAACTGGCAAAACAATTAAACGTGGACTTAAGTTCGATCGTGGGAAGTGGTCCTAATGGTCGTATAATTGCGGAAGATGTAGAAAAAGCCGTTGGTAAAACTCCTAGCGCACCCAAAATTGCCCCCGTTACCACAACTACCACTCCTCAACCTACGTTTACTCCTCCTCCAGTTGTCAACAATTTAGCGGGGGAAACAGTACCTTTCAACACTTTACAACAAGCCGTGATTCGCAACATGATGGCGAGTTTACAAGTGCCTACTTTCCAAGTCAGCTATAACATCAACACCGATGCTTTAGATACTTTGTATCGCAAAATTAAATCAAAAGGTGTCACTATGACGGCATTATTAGCAAAAGCCGTTGCCATGACATTACAAAAACACCCTGTTGTTAACGCTAGTTTCACCGATGCTGGTATTAAGTATAACGAAGGCATAAATATTGCCGTTGCCGTTGCTATGCCAGACGGAGGCTTAATTACTCCTGTAATCAAAAATGCAGATCAATTAGATATTTACTCCTTAGCGCGTAGTTGGCAAGACTTAGTAAACCGAGCCCGTGCTAAACAGTTACAACCTGATGAGTACAGTACTGGTACATTTACCCTTTCTAATCTGGGAATGTTTGGAGTAAATGACTTTACCGCTATTTTACCCCCCGGCACAGGTGCTATTTTAGCCATTGGTGGAGTGCGTCCTACGGTTGTCGCTAACAAAGATGGTTTATTTGGGGTAAAAAATCAAATGACTGTTAATATTACTTGTGATCATCGTACTATTTATGGTGCAGATGCCGCAGGATTTTTACAGGATTTAGCGAAGTTAATTGAAACGGATACTCATTCTTTAACTTTATAAATAGACATCAGACAAAAATTATTTTTAGTTGGTTTGTAGTAAGGGCTTCAGCCCTTAAAATTTTAATTAATATCGAAGTCTAATTATTTTAGGTATTAGGTATTTTAGGTAAGTAAAATAATTTTTTATTGGTTGGTAGGGGTTGAATAATATTCAGCCCTTGTTTTCTTATTAGACATCTTCAAAAATACAGGCAAGATGCCTGTTCTACGGTGATAAAATTATAATTATGATGAGAGTCTAATTGGTTGTAATTGGCTATAATTGGTTCTTATTGGCTTATTAATTGGCTATGGTATGGATATTAACCAAATTGTCATCACTCCAGAAATTCTAACTCTAATCGCTGAAATTGATGAATTTAAAGGCTCGTGGCGTAGTTTAAAAACTCTTGCCCCTGAAAAGTTGGCTACATTGAAAAAGGTTGCCACGATCGAGAGTATAGGTTCTTCCACTCGTATTGAAGGAGTTAAGATGAGCGATCGACAAATTGAAACCTTATTGAGTAACTTAGATAAACATTCTTTTACCACTAGAGATGAGCAGGAAGTGGCAGGATATGCCGAAGTGATGGATATTCTCTTTCAAAGTTGGGAGACGATTCCTATTACGGAAAATTATATTAAACAGCTTCATGCCATTTTGCTTAAATATAGCCCAAAAGATGAAAGACATCGGGGAAACTATAAAACCATTGAAAATCATATCCAAGCCTTTAACGAAGAAGGGAAAAGTTTAGGGGTTATTTTTTCTACTGCTTCGGCTTTTGAAACTCCTTTAAAAATGGAAAATTTGGTTTTTTGGTTACGGCAAGAAATGGAAGAAAAAAGATTGCATCCTTTGTTAATTATCGGCATTTTTATTGTGAATTTTTTAGCCATTCATCCTTTCCAAGATGGTAATGGGAGAATTTCCAGAATTTTAACCACATTATTATTATTAAAAAGTGGCTATATTTATGTGCCTTATAGTTCTTTAGAAAGTGTTATTGAGGAAAATAAAGACAGTTATTATTTAGCTTTAAGACGTACTCAACAAAGTATTAAAAATGATAATCCAGACTATCTTACATGGTTATTATTTTTCCTAAAATCTATCAAAAAACAAAAAGATAAATTAGCTCAAAAATTAGAAAGAGAATTGATTTTTCAAACATCTTTACCTGAGTTATCAGTGCAGATTTTAGAGTTAGCTAAGGAGCATGGTAGAATTAGCACAAAAGATATTGAAAAATATACTAAAGCTAGTCGTAGTACTATTAAAGCGAGATTAAATGAATTAGTAAAACAAGAAAAAATTTATCGTTATGGTAAAGGTCGATCGACATGGTATAGTCTTTGAAAAAGACATTTAAAATAACATATGTTTATATTGAATTAACTCATATTTTGAAGTTAAGACATCCAATTATGTAATAAAAAAAATATTGATAAATTTAAAATTTTAGGGAACTTTTATGGCTTTTATCTGTTCTAATAAACAGAAGAATAAGTCCTTTTATTTTGATTTTTTTATGTATGATTGTATTGTTGTTGGAACTGGACCTGCTGGAGCGACGGCGAGTTATCATCTAGCTAAAAAGGGGCATTCTGTCTTAATGTTAGATAAGGCAAAGTTACCCCGTTATAAACCCTGTGGCGGAGGAGTTTCTGCGGTTATTCAAGAATGGTTTGATTTTGACTTTACCCCTGCTATTTCTCTTAAAAGCGATCGAGTCTATTGTACATGGGAACATCAGGAATCGATCGAAGTTTCTATGGGTAATCATCCGATTTGGATGGTAAGACGAGATGTGTTTGATTATTTTATTGTGCAACAAGCGGTTAAACAAGGCGCAATATTAAAAGATGAAACGGAGGTTATTGATCTTGATTATAAGCTCGATCGATGGATAGTGAAAACCCCTGATGGAGAATTTCATGGGCGTTATCTCATTGGCGCAGATGGTGCGAAGGGAGTCATGGCGAAATTATTAGGCTTCGGTAAACAAAAAAAATTGGTGGCAGGGGCATTAGAAATCGAGATACCATACCAAAAACAGGATAACCCTCATACTTATTTTGAGTTTGGTTTCGTCAAACACGGTTACGCTTGGAATTTTCCCAAAGCTGACGGTTTTTCTATGGGCGCTGGGGTTTTTACTTCTCAAAGAAAAGCCCAAAGTTTCCATAAAATTATTGAAGATTACGCTTCTCAATTTAACCTTACCCTCACCCAAGCAACACAACACGGGCATCCCATCGCACTATGGAATGGTAATCAAAAATTACATACCGATAATGCTTTATTAGCAGGAGAATCCGCTTGTGTAGTTGACCCATTTACAGCAGAAGGTATAAGACCATCAATTTTTAGTGGTTTAAAGGCATCAGAAGCTATCCACAATAGTATATCTCGATCGAGCCACGCTTTAGAAAAGTATAGTCAAATTATGGCGGAGGAATGGGGTAGAGAGATGATTTGGGCGCAACGGTTAGCACAAGTATTTTATCGTTTTCCCCATTTAGGTTATAACGTAATGACGAAAAATCCGAAAAGTGCCATTACCATGACAAAAATTTTTAATGGTGAATTAAGTTATTCCCAAGTTGCCCAAAAAGCCCTTAAATTATTGATGAATATTTAGGTAAATTTCAACACCCTACCTCTCTCCCCTGTCTTTCTCAATGTCGAACTCAGGTTATAATCGATCGAGATATAAAAATTATTTGTAATTTTAGACTGAATGAATATTAATACTTTTTTAGAAAACTCTGCGGGAGAATGGTTTTCTCAGCGTAGCACTTATAATATAGTAAATAACGATGTTGATAATAGTAAAGCCAATGTAACTATCAATCTTCTTCCCCCTACAGAAGCCGACATTACCTCATTATCTCCAGAATATAATCTTACCTTAGCATTGGGTTCGATCGAATCAAAATGGGATAACTCTCCTGATTGGGGAAAACCAAAACAACAAGGGGATAGTTTAATGTTTATGTTTCGGGATGAGAAAGACGACAATCAAGGAAAAATTTTAAGAATCGTCAAAAATAAAGACAACTTAATGGGGAGATATATTTTAGCCGAAGATAAATCTTTAACCTTAATTATTGAAAAAGACAGCCATTATATAGAAGAAAGAATTTGTTTTGCCAGTGAGAATTTACGTTTACGCAATACCATTGTCAAAAATAATGGGCAAGTTATGGAAACCTCTTTTTATTCTGAAATCCGCCGAGTAATTAAGAATGAGGAATGAGTAATGAGTAATGAGTAATGAGGAATGAGTAATGAGTAATGAGTAATGAGTAATAAGTAATGAGTAATAAGTAATGAGTAATGAATTAAAAATTATACATTTTTATATTGTCATTGCGAGGCACGAAGCAATCTCTCTAATTATTTAAGTTACTCTATTTTTTTGTCATTGCGAGGCACGAAGCAATCTCATAAACGTTATTTTGTATTTAAAAATTATTATTATTAACTATTCATTATTAATTATAAAAAAATGCTGAAAAAAATATTTTATTGGACTTTAATAATATCTTTAATCTGGAGTTTTAATACTGATTTAGTATTCGCTAAAACTGCCATAAATAATCAATCTCAGTCAATACAACCCTATTTAGAGCAATTTCAATCTAATGTCACTGAATTTACCTTAGATAATAATATCAAATTTATTGTCATGGAAAATAAAAAAGCTCCCATAATATCTTTCGTTACTTATGTTGATGTTGGAGGAGTAAATGAGCCAGATGGGCAAACAGGAGTAGCTCATTTTTTGGAACATTTAGCCTTTAAAGGTACGCCCGAAATTGGCACGACTAACTATGAAGAAGAAAAAGTAATTTTAGATAAATTAGATCAAGTTTTTGATGAAATAAAAGAAGCTCAACAAGCTAATAATCAAGAAAAAGTAGCTCAATTAACCACTCAATTAGAAGAATTAAATCAAAAAGCTAGTCAATTTGTTAAACAAAATGAATTTGGAGAAATTGTCGAAATTGAAGGAGGTGTGGGTTTAAATGCCGCAACTTCTGCCGATGCCACTGTCTATTTCTATAACTTTCCTGCTAATAAATTAGAGTTGTGGATGTATTTAGAATCAGAAAGATTTTTAAACCCCGTCTTTCGAGAATTTTATATGGAAAAACAAGTCATTTTAGAAGAAAGAAAGTTGCGCACCGATAACTCTGCTATCGGTAAAATGGTAGAGGGTTTTCTTGATACAGCTTTCACTCAACATCCCTATAAACGCCCTGTAATTGGTTATGAAACAGATATAAGAAATTTAACAAGGCAAAATATACAAGATTTCTTTGAGGCTTATTATGGGGGAAGTAATATCACTATTGCCATTGTCGGTGACGTTAATCCTCAAGAGGTTAAAACTATGGCAGAAAAATACTTTGGTAGATTTCCCTCTAGCACTAAACCTTCTAGTGTCAGTATAATTGAGCCTAAACAAACTCAAACCAGAGAAGTTACTATTCAATATCCTTCTCAGCCGATATATATGGAAGGTTATCACATACCAGATTTAAACCATCCTGATTATATTGTTTATGACATCATGGGTTCTATTTTAAGTGATGGACGCACTTCTCGTCTTTATAAATCTTTGGTGGAAGACAAAAAAGTTGCCTTAACCGCTTCTGGATTTACAGGTTTTCCGGGAGATAAATACCCTAATCTAATGTTATTTTATGCCCTATCTACCCCTGATCGAACCTTAGATGAATTGCAAACCGCTTTACATTTAGAGATTGAAAAACTAAAAACTCAACCCGTCAATCAGGAAGAATTAGAAAGAGTGAAAACCCAAGCCAAAGCCTCCTTATTAAGAGGTTTAAATTCTAATGCAGGAATGGCAAGATTATTGACTGAATATCAGGTAAAAACGGGAGATTGGCGTAATTTATTCACCAATTTAGATAAAATTTCCGCCGTCATGGCGGAGGATATTCAAAGAGTCGCTAAAGAAACCTTTACCCCTGAGAATAAAACCATCGGCAAATTAGAAACCATAGACATCAACATACAATAATATATACCCTAATTCGATCGAACTATTGGATTTCCAGTGTCAGGGCATAATTCATAACTGCCGGTTTCCAAACCATGCTTAACCGCTACCCTTTCATCGAAAACAAAACACTCCCCCTCCCATAAACTCTCTTCAGGGGGTATTTCTTCCAAATATTTTAAAATGCCACCTTGTAGATGATAAACCTCTTTAAAACCTTTACTTAACATCAAAGAAGTAACCTTTTCGCAACGAATACCTCCTGTACAAAATAAGGCTACTTTTTTATCTTTTTCTGGGTTTAAATTCTTTTCTATATAATCATTAAACTCTTTAAAAGAATCAATATGAGGATTTTTTGCCCCTTTAAAAGTCCCAATATTATACTCATATTCATTGCGAGTATCCACTAATTTTACATCAGGTTGAGCAATTAAATTATTCCAATCTTTAGGCTTAATATAAGTACCCACTTGCTTATTAGGATTAGCTTCTTCAATGCCAAAAGTGATAATTTCTGCTTTAATTTTGACTTTCATCCTTTCAAAAGGCATTAATTCAACCTCTGCATATTTTATCTCTAAATCTTCACAGTTTAACTCTTTTTTTATATTTTCAATAACTGTAATTAATCCCTCTTTTTCTCCCACAATATTAGCGTTAATACCTTCGGTAGCAATTAAAATTGTACCCTTAATTTTTTCTTCATTACACCAGTTTAAAAATTTAGTTTGTAAATCTGTTAAATTCTCTAATAATAAAAAACGATAAAATGAGGCAAACGTAAAACTCATATCAATTATTTTTCCGACTCAAATAGACAAATATCTATCCTTATTATAACCTAACATCCAACTAAAAAAAATTGCAGGAGATTGCTTCGTACCTCGCAAAGACATTTTATGATTAACTATAATAGGTATCTTCATTTATTTACTATTAACCATTCATTATTAACTATTATGGCAAGTTTACAAGTAGGCGATCGAGCGCCCGATTTTACATTACCTTCAGCAACGGGGGAAAACGTTAGTTTAAAAGACTTTTTCGGGAAAAAAGCCGTGGTAGTTTATTTTTATCCTAAAGATGATACCCCCGGTTGTACCGCAGAATCCTGCGCTTTTAGAGATAGCTATGAAATATTTAAGGAAGCTGGTGCGGAAATTATCGGTATTAGTAGCGATTCCGTGCAATCTCATCAACAATTTGCGAGTAAATATCAATTACCCTTTATTTTATTGAGTGACAGTCAAAATCAAGTCAGAAAACTATTTGATGTGCCTTCCACTTTGTTTATCATACCCGGTAGGGTGACTTATGTGATTGATAAAGAAGGTATCGTTAGACATATTTTTAACTCTATGTTAGATTTTAAAGCCCATGTGGACGAAGCCTTAAAAACTATCAAAAATTTCTAATAATATCCTCAAGAAGATTGTTAAAATTAACATCAATAAACATCTTTAAAAAGAAGGATAATAAGGTTTAAAGCCTTGGGAGGGTTGAATATTATTCAACCCCTACATATCTATAAAAAACAATTATAATCATAATCTCAGATTAAGGTTCGATCGAACTATTTTCAATCATCAAAAATTTGATACAATATTGATAAAAACTATTTATTTAATGAGGGAATAATTATGTTATCAACCGATATTAAACAAGAATCAATGGTTAAAAAAATTACGAATACTGTTGATATTTTAAGAGAAGAATATCCTATCTATAAAAAAAGTCTTGATTATTCAGAAACGTTACTAGATTTAGTCGATGCTTTTCAAAGAAACTTATCTTTTGAAGAATTTAATGCTATGTCAGATGAAAAATTAAAAAAACACTGTCGAGATATGATGGCGGTAAGACTTTTGGGAAATATTGGTGATTCTTTTACCCCTGAAGAAATGATAATTTTTGAAGATGCAATTAAACGCAAATAGATAATTATGAACTATTTATTAGATACTAATATCGTTTCTTTTGCTCTTAGAAAAAATCGTCAAATTATTCAAAAAATTGATGATATTAACCTTCAAAATAAAACGATATTTATTAGTTGTATCACTTATTTTGAAATTAGACGAGGTTTTTTGGCAGTTGATGCACCTAAACAAAGAAGAGAATTTCAAGAGTTTTGTGAGAATTATCAAATAATTTTTTTAGATGATTTGGCTATTTTAGAAAAAGCCTCCCAAATTCACGCTAATCTTAGATTAAAAGGTTTACCAATTCAAACGGAAGATATTTTAATCGCTTCTACGGCAATTATTAAGGATTTAATTATGGTTTCTAATGATAGTGATTTAGCGAGAATTGAGGGTTTAAATTTAGAAAATTGGTCATTATTATAACGTTTCGATCGAACTGTTTTAGATAAAAAAAATTTGATATAATGGTAGTAAAAACTATTCATTTAATGAGGTAATAATTATGTTATCAACGGATATTAAACAAGAATCAATGATGAAAAAAATTGAGAATATAGTTGCTATTTTAAGAGAAGAATATCCTATCTATAAAGAAAACCTTGATTATTCAGAAACGTTACTAGATTTAGTCAATGCTTTTCAAAGAAACTTCTCTTTTGAAGAATTTAATGTTATGTCAGATGAAAAACTAAAAAAGCTTTGTCGGGAGATGATGGCTGTAAGACTTTTATTAAATGTTGGTAATTATTTCACCCCCTGAAGAAATGGTAATTTTTGAAGATACAATTAGACGTAAATAAGCAATTCTGAACTATTTTAGATAATAAAAAATTTGATATAATGGTAGTAAAAACTATTCATTTAATGAGGTAATAATTATGTTATCAACGGATATTAAACAAGAATCAATGGTGAAAAAAATTGAGAATATAGTTACTATTTTAAGGTCAGAACGTCCTATCTTTAAAAAATATTTAGATTATGAAAAAATAGTACAAGGTTTGGTTACAGTATTTCAAGAAAACCTATCTTTTGAAGAATTTAATAATGTCTCAGAAGAAAGTCTCAAAAATCGTTGTAGTAAAATGATGTCTGTTGAATTGTTAGCAACAATAGGTGATGATTTTACTCCTGAAGAAATGGCAATTTTTGAAGATGCAATTAAACGTAAATAGGAGATATATGGGTTATTTATTCGATACAAATATTGTCTCTTTAACACTTAAACAAAATACTCAAATTATTCAACAAATTAAGAGGATTGAATCTAAGGATTTAATTATGATTTCTAATGATAGTGATTTAGCTAGAATTGAGGGTTTAAATTTAGAAAATTGGTCATAATAATAACATTTCGATCGAACCTGAAAAGCCTCATAAATTTTCCTGACTATATTCTATTAAATAACTGATAATGTTTAACTTTACTTATATATAATTAAAGATTAATTCACGATGATCAAACAAACTAATAAACCAGAAAAAGAATGGCAATTTTGGATCGATCGAGGGGGTACATTTACTGATATTGTAGCCTTAAATCCCGAAGGCAAAATTATCACCCATAAACTATTATCCGAGAATCCTGAACATTATCAATCTGCACCCATCGAAGGAATTAGACATATTCTTAACATACCATCAGGGCAACCTCTCCCCACTACAGATATTGAGGTAATAAAAATGGGGACAACTGTCGCTACTAATGCCCTTTTAGAAAGAAAAGGAGAAGGAGTGGTATTGGTAATCAATCGTGGCTTGAGAGACGCTTTACGCATCGGTTATCAGCATCGTCCAGATATTTTTGCCCGAAATATCATTTTACCAGAAATGCTCTATCAAGATGTAATAGAAGTGGCTGGGCGATACTCTGCTGACGGAGAAGAATTGCAACCGATTAACCCCGAAGAAGTACAAAAAGACTTACAAGAAAGGTTCGATCGAGGTTTCCGTAGTTGCGCTATTGTGTTAATGCACGGTTATCGTTACCATGATCACGAATTGCTGATAAGTTCGATCGCTCGTAAAATAGGATTTACTCAGGTGTCGGTATCTCATCAAGTCAGTAACCTCATCAAACTCATCAGTCGAGGAGACACCACCGTAGTTGATGCTTACCTGTCTCCCGTGTTGAAAGCCTACGTTAATCAAGTCAAAACCAGTCTGCAAGAAGAAGGTTTATCAAACACAGACAACACAAAAGACAATCTGTCATTCCGAGGGATAGCGAAGGAATCTCAACCATTACCGAAATTGATGTTTATGCAGTCTAACGGCGGATTGGTGGATAGTAACTACTTTCAAGGTAAGGATAGCATACTATCAGGACCTGCGGGGGGCATTGTGGGCGCTGTCAAAATTTGTGAGAAGGCAGGGTTTCAAAAAATTATCACCTTTGATATGGGAGGCACTTCCACCGATGTTGCCCATTATGCAGGAGAATTAGAGAGAAATTTTGAGACAGAAATAGCAGGAGTGAGAATGCGGACTCCAATGATGGCAATTCACACCGTAGCGGCTGGAGGAGGCTCAATTTGTTACTTTGATGGTAGTCGTTATCGAGTCAGCACAGAATCAGCAGGTGCAAATCCGGGTCCTGCGTGTTATGGTAAAGGGGGAAGTTTGACTATCACCGACAGTAATGTTTTATTAGGGAAAATACAGCCTGATTTTTTTCCGCAAGTATTTGGTAAAAATGCCGATCAACCTTTAGACTTTAATATAGTTAAGCAAAAATTTATTGAGATTCAACAACAGATAAATAATGATACTTCCTTAGAAGAAATTGCTCAAGGATTTATTACTATTGCCGTAGAAAAAATGGCTAACGCTATCAAAAAAATTTCTCTGCAAAAAGGATATGATGTTAGTCAATATGCCTTATGTTGTTTTGGAGGCGCTGGAGGGCAACACGCTTGTTTAATTGCTGAAAAATTGGGTATCAAAAAAATTATTTTACATCCCCTCGCTGGAGTTTTATCGGCTTACGGTATTGGCATGGCTGATATAAGAATTATTAAAGAAAAAACCCTTAATATTATCTGTAATGAAAGTTCGATCGAAACCACTAAAAAAGAATATACTTATCTGGAAAACCAAGCTAAACAAGAATTAGAGCAACAAATAGAGATAAATAATAACTCCATTGAGATTAAACAAAAAATTTACTTAAAATATCAAGGTACAGACTCTAGTTTAGAGCTTAATTTTACTAACTATGAAAATATATTCCAACAATTTAACCAAATTCATCAACAACAATACGGCTTCATTTTACCAGAGAAAATCCTTGTTATTGACCAAATCTCGATCGAACTTATTTGCCCTACCTATCAAGAAAAAGAAAGCAAATTTTATCCACAAAATGTAGATGATTTCTCACCCATTACCAGAGTGAAAATGTACAGTAAAAATCAATGGCATGATACCCCTATTTATGAGCGAGAAAAAATAAAAGTTGATAAAAAAATCAACGCCCCAGCCTTAATAGTTGAATCCACAGGTACAAATGTTATTGAAATCGGTTGGCAAGGAGAAATTAACCCCGATGGTAACTTAATTTTAAGCAAAATTGAAGACGAAACCTCCTTAGTAAATGCAGAAAATAACGAGACTTTAAATAATACTATCCCTAGCAAAAATAAAGATATTTCCAGAAGGGAAAATATTCTCACTAAAGATAATCAACCTAATCCTATTTTATTGGAAATTTTTAACAACCTTTTTCGCTTTATCGCCGAAGAAATGGGCATTACTTTACAAAATACGAGCTATTCTGTCAATATCAAAGAAAGACTAGATTTTTCCTGTGCAATTTTTGATGAAAAAGGAGAATTAGTTGCCAATGCTCCTCATATTCCTGTACATTTGGGCTCAATGAGTGAAAGTGTCAAAGCCTTAATTAATGACAAGAGAATTAATATCAAAAAAAGTGATGTTTATTTAACCAATAATCCCTATAATGGGGGAACTCATTTACCAGATATTACCGCTGTTACTCCCGTTTTTGTTAATAATAATAGTCATGCTGATTTTTATGTGGCTTCCCGTGGACATCATGCAGATATAGGCGGAGTAACCCCCGGCTCAATGCCTCCCCATAGTAGCAATATTGAAGAAGAAGGAATTTTAATCGACAATTTTTGTTTAATCAAAGAGGGAATATTTCAAGAAACCGCTCTCAAAAATTTATTAACCAACCATCCCTATCCCGTCAGAAATTATGAACAAAATTTAGCAGATTTAAAAGCCCAAGTTGCGTCTAATAATAAAGGTGTCCAAGAATTAATAAATCTTGCGAATACCTATAGCTTAAATACTGTCAAAAATTATATGCAATTTGTCCAAGATAATGCAGAAACTTGTGTTAAAAAAGCCATCAATTTTTTACAAGACGGGGAATTTATTACTGAGTTAGATAATGGGGCAAAAATTCAAGCTAAAATTACTATCCATAAACATAATTCTACCTGTTCGATCGACTTTACCGGTACATCAGCGCAACTGGATAATAACTTCAATGCGCCCCTTGCCGTCACCAAAGCTGCCGTTTTATACGTTTTTCGTACCCTCGTTGATGACGACATCCCCTTAAACGCAGGTTGTCTTAAACCCATCCACCTTATTATTCCCGAAGGTTGTATGCTTAACCCCCAATACCCCAAGGCGGTAGTTGCAGGAAATGTAGAAACCTCTCAAAACATAGTCGATTGCCTTTACGGCGCACTGGGTATCATGGCAAACTCTCAAGGCACGATGAATAACTTTACCTTCGGTAACGCAAAATATCAATATTACGAGACAATTTGCGGAGGTTCGGGAGCAGGATATAACCATCACGGCACAGACGCTATACAAGCGAATATGACCAACTCTCGATTAACCGATCCAGAAGTCCTAGAAAGCCGTTTTCCCGTGCGATTAGAGCATTTTGGAGTTCGCAAGGGTAGCGGAGGAGAAGGGCGTTATCAGGGCGGAAATGGCGTTATTCGTGCCATTCGTTTTTTAGAACCGATGACGGCAGGAATTTTGTCTAATAAAAGAGTAACTTTTCCGTTAGGTTTAAAGGGAGGTAATAACGGAAAAAGAGGAGAAAATTATGTGATTAAAAAAGATGGCTCAAAACAAAAACTATCTAGTAATGATACCGTTAATGTCGATATTGATGATGTTTTTGTCATTAAAACCCCCGGAGGAGGAGGTTTTTCAAGTTAATATTAAGTTAAATTACATCGATTGTGATTCTTCTATATTTTAGTTTGATTAATTATTTGTGAAGGTAAGCAAGAGGCAATAATTAACAACACACTTGTACCAAAAATCAAGGGATTTAGATTCTGTGGCACAGGCTGATATGCCTGTATTAGCTCGGAATGAGATACTTTACAAAAAGAGAAAATTTATTATATCAATCGTTATATAATTTGTAATGATGAATCAATATAGCAATCTTTTATCAGTGGTGAGATTTTCTATCTTAAAACTTAATCATCATAGTCAACAGACAAAAAATTTCTTTTGAATCATTCCTGATTGTTATAATTGACAACATAAACACAAAATAAAATATAAAAGTATGTCTTTTTCTTCTAATTCAGAGTTGAAAACTTTTAATCAAGGGATTTTTAAGGGAATTTTTCTCAGTATTTTTATTATTAGTACGGTGTTTTTAATAATGATTACTTGGAATATTCAGCATTCTTGTAAACCGATGATAGGTTGCCCTTCTTCTCTTTCTTGTAAAACTGTAAAATCAAACAGTATTTTTTGTAAACAAAATTCTAATCGATGGGATAATATTATACAGAAAACTATTCCATTTATTTCAAAAAAAATCCCTTTCTTACAACGATAAAATATTCAGATCGATCGAACTCTTAATAATCAGGACAATAATTTTATGAATACAGAAAATCCATCTAATAATAATCAAGATTCCGACAAAAAAACGAACCTATTATTTAATTCTTTTAAAGATGGAATATTAGAGGTATTAGCGTTTTTATTTAAAAATTTAGGCAAAGTTTTTGCGATTTTATTCTTAATAACAGCAACATTTTTTACGTTCAAATATTTTGGAAATTCTATGATAGGAATACTAGATGCAGATATTACCCCCATTTTAGGAGGCACATTAGCAGGTTTAGGTTCAGTATGGTTAATATCAATTATTCCAGCTTTATCTATCAATCCCATAATTGGTATTCCCATTGGCATTATTGTCTGGTTAATTATGTACACGACTTTTCACACTAGCAGTTAATTTTAGTATTCTAATTGAAATCAAAAAACATGAAATTAATAGAAGTAACAAATATCAGTAAAAAATTTACTTATAAAGGAGAAACAAAACAAATTATCAATGATATAAGTTTTATCGTAGAAACGGGGGAATTTGTTGTTCTCAAAGGTAATAATGGTTCAGGTAAAACCACATTAATTAATTTAATTTTAGGTATATCTAAACCAGATAAAGGGGAAATAAAATTATTAAATTACTCTCCCCAATCCCCTGAATCTAAATTAAATTTAGGAGTTGTTTTGCAAAAAGTTGCACTTCCTAAAAATGTTACAGTCCAAGAATTAGTCAATTTATTGAGAAGTTATTATCCCAATTCTCCCTCTACTCAAGAAATTTTAAATCGGGTTAATCTTCAAGAAAAATCTAATTTTTTAGCCTCTAAATTATCAGGTGGAGAAGAGCAAAGATTATTTTTTGCCATCGCACTGGCAGGAAACCCTCAATTATTAATTTTAGACGAACCAACGAGAAATTTAGATCAAGATGGTTTAAATGAATTTTGGCAACAAATAAAAGCCTGTCGAGAGCAGGGAATAAGTATTTTAATGGTGACAAATAATAACTCTGATTGGGAGGTTTTAAATGACTTTGTTACTAGAACAATAACCATTTCTGATGGTAAAATTCAAGAAAATTATCATGGAAATAATCAAGTAATAGATAACATTAATTTAACTAATAAAAAAGATGCCCTAACCTTCAATTATTTTGTGAAAATGTGGCAAGAACAAATTTGGTTTGAAGTTAAACAATATTTAGCTAATTATGAAATTATTATCGGTATTTTATTGTTTAGTTTAATTCCCTTATTTTTACCTCAAAATCTTTTACCTTTACCTAGTATCTATCAACCCAATAAAATTATCTTAGCGATTCTAGCCTTATTATTTATGCTAGTTTTTAGCTTGATTTGTTTTGGGAAAATAGTCGCTTTCGATCGAGTGGAAGGGTGGTTGAAATTACTGCGTTTTACACCTTTACCCCCAATGATTTATTTAGGCTCTAAAGTGATAGTTTTTCTCGGTTTACTAATGCTTAGTTTAGTAACAATGTTCAGTTTAAGTGCATGGAAATTACATATTCAACAAACACCCTTAGAGTGGATTTTTTTGATATTTGTTTTAATTTTTGGTTGTATTCCTCTCACAATTTTAGGGTTATCTTTTGCCTATATTTTACGTCCAAAAGCCATCGATATTGTTGCTATGCTTTTATTAATTCCTGCTTTATTAACCGTTGGTTTACCCCTTCCTTTTTCTCCCATAATTCAAGATTTAGTAATTTTTTCTCCTTTTTATCATTATGGACAATTAATTTCATGGGGCTTCAATTTACCCAATTATGATCACTATTTTTTCATACATATAAGTTGGTTAATTTGGTTTAGTATTTGCTTTTATTTATTAGCTAATTATGCTTATAAACAAGAAAAAACTTTGTTATAGTAAAGATGCGTCCTAGCTTATTCTGTAAACCATCATTATAAGGGGCTAATTACTGTTCATAAAAATATACTCAATTATTGCTAAATCTACTCATTTTTATAGCTATTAAAGACTAATGAGAAGACTTAAGATAATTAAGTCATAATGATTAATTTTGCTGTATAATCATCATATGCTTGTATTAAGTGTAGTCAAAATGCTTGTATTGAGCGTAGCCGAAATGAAGCTAGTCGAACGTCATGTTATCACTGAAAATCACCCTTTTTGGTCAGAGATTGATCACAAGGCTTTTTTGTCTAAAAATCTCTTTAACCTTGCTAACTATCATTATCGTCAATATTTTTTTGAATATGACAAAAAATTAAACTTTAATCAACTATATCATCTTGTTTCTAAAAGTCCTGATTATTTAGCACTACCGACAAAAGTTAGTAAACAAATTATTAGGAGATTAGATTCGGCTTGGAATAGTTATATTGGGGCATTAAAAGAGTTTGAAAAACATCCTGAGAAATTTTTAGGAAAACCAAAAATACCTAAATATAAGCATAAACAAAAAGGTCGAAATATCTTGATTTATCCTTTTGAGTCAGTGTATAAAAAATCTTTAAAAGAAGGAATTTGTCACTTGTCCATGAGTGAGATAAAAATTGCCACAAATTTAAAGGAAATAATTGAGGTGAGAATAGTACCAAAAACTAGCTGTTATGTAATAGAAATAGTCTATGAAAAAGAGGAGGAAAAAGTAAATTATGAAGGAGTAGCGGGAATAGATTTAGGATTAAATAATTTAATGGCAGTAACTACAAATCAAACAGGTATCAAGCCTCTTTTGGTTAATGGCAGACCGTTAAAGGCAATTAATAACTACTATAATAAAAGACGCTCTTTGTTACAATCATCTCTAAAAAAAAGAAATAATCAAGACTTTTCCAACAAATTAAAAGCACTAACTCATAAAAGAAATTGTCGAGTAGAAAACTATCTACATACGGCAAGTAAAAGAGTAATTGACTGGGGTATAAAACATCAAATAGGACTGTTAATAATTGGACATAATCAACAGTGGAAACAAGAAATAAATATCGGGAAGAAAAACAATCAACAATTTGTGAACATTCCCCATAATAGGTTAATAGAAATGTTAACTTATAAAGCCCAATTAAGAGGGATAAAAGTAGTCATAACCGAAGAATCTTACACAAGTCAATCTAGTGCAATGGATAATGATATTTTACCAAAATATGGTGGTAAAAAAGTAAAATTTAAGGGAAAAAGAGTAGCAAGAGGATTGTATAAAACCGCAGAAAATAAGTTGATAAATGCGGATATAAATGGTTCATTAAACATCATAAAAAAAGTAATTCCTGATGTGTTTAACCAAGGAATAAAGGGTTTGCCGTTTAACCCTGTAATGCTTGACCCATTACGAATAAATAGTCTTTCAAACTTTTGAGTAAGATTGAGTAGGTTTATTTGAGCGGTGAAAACAGTACTATTTAATTATTTCTTCATGGTAAATGATGAGGTATGATTAAGCTAAGATCAATAAATATCTTTGTTATTTAATTATTCTCACTACCGCCCATGAAAATTAATCTTCAGTCTCTCTACGGTTTTTATCGCAACGCTATCCGCAATCCTAAATATAGAAATTGGATTATTTTAGGTACTTTAGTTTATGTATTAAGTCCTTTTGATATTTCGCCTGATTTTTTCCCTTTGGCAGGACAAATTGATGACTTTTTCCTATTATCAATTATGTTAACGGAAGTTTCTCAAATGGTGTTAAGTAGTCTGAAAAATAAGAAAGATCAAGATATTAATACAGAAAATTATAGTTCTAAAACTGTTGATGTGGATGCTATTCCTTTAGATTAATAACTGGTGCATTTCTTTAAAAAATTTCTCTATAGTACCTTAATTTGTGACTACATTTTTATAGTTTAATTTATTCTTTAAGTTCGATCGAGCCTTACCAATATGCGATCGAACTACCTTTTTACGACTAAAATTGTCATTACAATTTTTAAAGGTTCTAAATCTGCTAATTTTAAAATTCTAAACCTCAATTAAATTAACACTATATAATAGTTATCGCCGTACACTATTGAACTAAGTCAATTCAATGTGAGAATCATCTCCTATCATTAAACTTAGGGCTTTAGGGCGTTTTGACACAAGGTTGATTTTTGCCCTTTGTCCAATTACACTGTCCACTATTCTTTGTTGAATGTTTAAGATTTGTGCCGATTCTAACACTACGCTATGTTCTAAGTCAGATTCGGTTAATGTTACGTTGTCTGCGATGCTAGAATAAGGACCTATAAAACAATTTTCTATATAACAATTTTCTCCTATAATAACAGGTCCTCGAATGGTGGAGTTAATAATTTTTGTGTTTTTACCTATTTTTACTCTGCCGATTAACTGAGTATTTCCTTCTATTCTGCCTAAGTTTTCTGCGGTTAAATTAGTGTCTAAAATAATGCGATTAGCTTCTAATAAATCGTCTTTTTTTCCTGTGTCTAACCACCAGTTTTTAAGTTGTCTGGCACTAACTAATTTTTTGTCTTCTAATAACTTTTGAATAGCGTCCGTTATTTCTAATTCCCCCCTAGCAGATGGTTTCAAGGTTGAGATCGATCGATGAATTTGAGGAGAGAAAAAATAAATACCGACTAAAGCTAAATTAGAGGGAGGATTTTTCGGTTTTTCTACTAATGCTAAAACTTCGCCTTTTTCGTTGACAGTAGCGACACCAAATGCCGAAGGATTAGAGACTTTTCTTAACAGAATTAAAGCATCTAAATTTTGCTCTTTAAACTCCTGTAAATATTGAGTTAAATCATCAGCAATTAAATTATCTCCCAAATACATGACAAAGGGAGAATCACCGAGAAAAGGTTGAGCAATTTTGACGGCATGGGCTAAACCATCGGGGCTATTTTGTACAATATAGGTGATATTGATTCCAAATTTACTACCATTGCCTGTTTTACGTTGAATTTCATCACCTGTTTCTGGACTGATAATGATACCTATATCGCTAATTCCAGCACTAATAAGGGCTTCAATACCATACCAAAGAATGGGTTTATTAGCTACGGGTACTAATTGTTTTGCCCCCGTATAGGTGAGAGGGCGTAATCTTGTACCTTTGCCACCTGATAAAATTAATGCTTTCATAAACGATAATTTTTTATAATATAAATATTTTCAATGGGGTTAAACCATCCTAACATGATGGCAATTTACTCACTTTTTGGGTTGATAAATTTCATTGTCACTACTCCTTGAGAGAGGTTTTTAATGAATGTTTACTAGAAATTATATAATTATATGAAAAATCAATAAACTTCTCCAATAATTATTTTTACCCGATTGAAAATGACGATAAACTATATTAATTTAATGATTTCAATATCTAAATTGATTTAATTTTTTATTTCTGGAGATGTCTATTAGTTATGACTGAAAATATAGAAATTTTAAATAAACGAGACGTAATTACTCTTGAAGATGAAAAAACAAAATTAAGAATGTCGCACAAGACTTTTACATCTGAGGAGTTTTTTACCAAAATACAAGAATCTATAGGGGTTAATGAAGAAGCAAAAGAATGGTTTAAAAATGGTGTCATTGCGGATGTTTTAGAACTAAAAAAAGTGATTAATTAGCTATTTTATCAACAATATATCAGAGGTAAAAATAATGAATATTGAATATGAAAATGATTTTTATGGATGGACACAACAACAGGTAAAATTCTTAAGAAATAAAGAAATTAATTTGTTAGATTGGGCGAATATTGCAGAAGAAATTGAAGCTATGGGAAAATCAGAAAAACGGGAATTAGAAAGTAGATTAGAAGTTTTAATTATGCACTTATTAAAATGGCAATATCAACCAAATTTACGCTCTCGTAGTTGGCAATTAACTATAAAAGAGGAAAGATTAAGACTAGAAAAACTCTTAAAAGAAAATCCCAGTTTTAAAGCAATTTTAGAAGATACGAAGGAAAAAATTTACCCTTTAGCGGTAATTAGTGCTGAAAAAGAAACAGGTTTATCTTATTTTCCAGAATCTTGCCCTTATTTATTAATAAACATTTTATCAAGAGATTTTTTACCTGATAGTAATATTAACTAATTATAGCAATCCTCAATCATTCGTGAGAAATTGACAATAAGTTCCCTCTTTGTTTATAGTGAATTTTCATTCTCAAAATTTGATTTAACTTAAAATAATAATCAATAAGAAATCTAGCCATTTTTTATGGTTTTCATCAATAACTCGCTGTGTAATAAATGATCTTGTTAGCGAAACAAATCTTAATATAAAACTTGACAAAACGGAAAATTTATGTACTTGTTAAGTTTAACTTGAAAAACAATTTTTAATTAATGGAATTATCCATTAACTCACTTCGCAATAAATCGCGCAGCGTTGCGAGGCACGAAGCAATCTCGAAGTAATAGCTCAAATCTGCTAAAGCGATTTCATAAATATCTTTTTCTATGATAAAATACAAGTAAAATATACTTAAATTTTTTCAAATTAGTCGCTTTATCAGCAAATTATTAACTCATGCCAGAAAACTATCAACCTTTAGAAAACGAAGCCCATGCTATTCACATTATCGATGAAGATGTACATCGTTTTTATGTAGGACAATCTATGTTTAAATTAGGGTATTTAATCGAAGGTATTAAGTGTAAATTAATCGATGTATCTCATAATGATTTAAAGAAAGAAAATAGTCATAATAATCGTAAAAAATGGATTAATGATGGTGTTGATGTAGAAGTTTTAAAAGTTGGCGGTTTAGGTTGGCAAAAAGGCAAGTTGAAATTGAAAGTTACCGTAGAATTTTGCCCTGAAGAATCATCATTAAATTAAAATTAATTATGGAAAAAATAAAAAAAACTCCCCGTATTCCTATTCCGATCGAAGTGAGAAAATATGTCTATAATAGAGACAAATATCAGTGTCAAAGTTGTGGTAAAAAATTTGCAGAAACTACCTTAAATATTGATCATATTATTCCCTTAGCAAAGGGAGGAAGTAATGACATAAGCAATTTACAAACCCTTTGCAGTCATTGTAATCAACAAAAAAAAGCTAATATTGATTCTCGTTTTCGCCGTTATTTTTCCTAATTCCTAACTCGTGAATATCAAAAATTTGAGTTATAAGAAGTTAACTAATTGAGGAGAAATTTCTTTAGAAAAATGCTCTTGGGGATAGTGCTTTGCTTCCTCGAAAGTAATTAATTTGAGGTTACTATTACTTTTAACTAAGGCTTCCACAGGTTCAAATTCTAGCCAAGGATCATCTTTTCCCCATATAATTAAACAGGGTTTTTGCCATTGTTTTAAGCCAGATTCAATCTCTGTAGTTACTTGTTTTAAGTTCAATTTTTTGACAACAGTTACTAAAGTTCTACCAGCTAAAGAAGATGTCACAATCGGTTTACGATAAAAGGCTAAATTATTGTCGGAAATTACAAAACCTGAGCCTTTTTCTAAGGTTCGATCGACAATTAACGGGTCTTGTGTTACCATATCACCTAATAAGGGAAAACCACATTGGGCAATTTGCCAAGGTAATTTTGCTTCAGCATAAATGGGAGTATTTAAGATAATTAATTTATCAATTTTATCAGGATATTTTAAAGCATATTGAATGCCAACGGTAGCTAAAAAACCTTGCACCACAAGGGATATTTTTTCCAACTTTAACTCCTCAATAAAGTCTTTAAAAGCAGTTACATAAGCCGAAGGAGTATAGGCAAAATCTCTTTTATCAGGCTTATCTGACAACCCCCAACCTAACCAATCTGGGGCGATCGATCGATAACCATATTCTGCTAAAATAGGCATAACTTCGAGCCAACAAAAACTCTGAGACATCAAGCCATGAAGTAAAATAACGGGAGTTTTATCACTATTTTCGGAAGGTAAACTTTCCCGATAAAACCAATCTAAAGAAGAAACTTTTATTTTATTTTCTTGTATTGTCATTTAAGAATTAAGAATTAAGAATTAAGAATTAAGAATTAAGAATTAAGAA